>CBFHCJ010000054.1:0-17888 GCA_965654005.1 uncultured Streptomyces sp.
GCGCACCGCGCCCGGCAGCCCGCGCCACGCCCTACGCGACGCCCGCCACGCGTGCGGCGTCCACCGACTCGGCGCGGCACGCTCAGTCCAGGCCAACGGGTGATGGCGTGCCAGTTCACTCAGCCGGTCGGGCAGGACCGCGCACACGACGGTCAGCCTCTGCCGGTACGCCGTGATCTGCTGGTACGCCGTGATCGGATGTGCCGCATTTTCTCGAGAACCCAGCCGGTGAGCGTGATTCACTGCCTGCGACGGCCATCACAGGAGAGAACCCCGAAGGGATCCACCCGTGCCCCACGAAGTCGATCAGTCATTCCTGGCACTTCCCCTACGGGCCCTGGCCGACGCCGCGCTGGCACGCGCGCGGGCGCTGGGGGCACAACACGCGGACTTCCGGTTCGAGCGGGTGCGCAGTGCCGCGTGGCGGTTGCGCGACGGTAAGCCCTCCGGGTCGTCGGACACGACCGACCTGGGGTACGCGGTGCGGGTCGTGCACGGCGGGACCTGGGGGTTCGCCTCCAGTGTCGACCTCACCCTGGACGCCGCCGCCAAGGTCGCGTCGCAGGCCGTGGCGATGGCCAAGCTGTCGGCGCGGGTGATCAGGGCGGCGGGGTCCGACGTGGGGGCACCTCCCACACCTTTCGGGCAGTGGGGGAGCGTGGAGCTGGCGGACGAGCCGGTACACGCCGAGAAGACGTGGATCTCCTCGTACGAGATCGATCCCTTCACCGTGCCCGACGAGGAGAAGACGGGGCTGCTGGCGGAGTGGAGCGCGCGGCTGCTGGCGGCCGACGGCGTCAACCATGTCGACGCCTCTCTGCTGACGGTCCACGAGAACAAGTTCTACGCCGATACCGCGGGGACCGTGACCACCCAGCAGCGCGTGCGACTGCACCCGCAGCTCACCGCGGTCTCCGTCGACGAGTCCACCGGCGAGTTCGACTCCATGCGCACCCTCGCGCCACCGGTCGGCCGCGGCTGGGAGTACCTGACCGGCACCGGATGGGACTGGGACTGGGAGCTGGAGCGGATGCCGGAGCTGCTAGCGGAGAAGATGCGGGCGCCGAGCGTCGAGGCGGGTGTGTACGACCTGGTCGTCGACCCGTCCAACCTGTGGCTGACCATCCACGAGTCCATCGGGCACGCCACCGAACTGGACCGGGCGCTCGGGTACGAGGCCGCGTACGCCGGCACGTCCTTCGCCACCTTCGACCAGCTGGGCAAGCTGAGGTACGGCTCCGAGTCGATGAACGTCACCGGTGACCGCACCGCCGAGCACGGTCTCGCGACGATCGGGTACGACGACGAGGGCGTCGAGTGTCAGTCCTGGAACATCGTCAAGGACGGGACGCTGGTCGGCTACCAGCTGGACCGGCGTATCGCCAGGCTGACCGGGTTCGAGCGGTCCAACGGGTGCGCGTACGCCGACTCGCCCTCCCACGTTCCGGTGCAGCGCATGGCCAACGTGTCACTGCAGCCCGATCCGGCCGGGCTGTCCACGGAGGACCTGATCGGGTCCGTGGACCGCGGCATCTATGTCGTCGGTGACCGGTCCTGGTCCATCGACATGCAGCGGTACAACTTCCAGTTCACGGGTCAGCGGTTCTTCAGGATCGAGAACGGGCGGATCACCGGTCAGCTGCGTGATGTCGCGTACCAGGCGACGACCACCGACTTCTGGGGCTCCATGGCGGCCGTCGGCGGTCCGCAGACGTACGTCCTCGGCGGCGCCTTCAACTGCGGCAAGGCCCAGCCGGGCCAGGTCGCGGCGGTCTCGCACGGCTGCCCGTCGGCCCTCTTCAAGGGCGTCAACATCCTTAACACCACGCAGGAGGCCGGTCGATGAGCGCCCGTACGAACAAGCCGCACGAGATCGTCGAGAGCGCCCTCGAGCTGTCCCGCGCGGACGGGTGTGTCGTCATCGCCGACGAGCACTCCACGGCCAATCTGCGGTGGGCGGGCAACGCGCTGACCACGAACGGCGTCACGCGCGGGCGCACCCTCACCGTCATCGCGACCGTCGACGGCAAGGAGGGCACGGCGTCCGGGGTCGTCACCCGCTCAGCCGTCACCGCCGACGAGTTGGAGTCGCTCGTCCGGGCCGCGGAGGCCGCCGCACGTGCGGCCGGCCCCGCCGAGGACGCGCAGCCGCTGATCACCGGGGTACCGGAGTCTTTGGACTTCACGGACGCGCCCGCCGAGACCTCGTCGTCGGTCTTCACGGACTTCGCCCCGGCGCTCGGCGAGTCGTTCGCACGCGCGCGTGCGGGCGGTCGCGAGCTGTACGGCTTCGCCAACCACGAACTCGTCTCGACATACGTAGGCACGTCGACGGGGCTGCGGCTGCGCCATGACCAGCCCAACGGGACGCTGGAACTCAACGCCAAGTCGCCGGATCGTACGCGCTCGGCATGGGCGGGGCGGTCGACCCGGGACTTCAAGGACGTCGACCCCGCGGCGCTGGACGCGGAGCTGGCCCAGCGGCTGGCGTGGGCGGAGCGCAGGGTCGAACTGCCCGCGGGCCGGTACGAGACGCTGCTGCCGCCGACCGCGGTCGCTGACCTGCTGATCTACCAGATGTGGTCGGCGGCGGGCCGGGACGCGGCGGAGGGCCGCACGGTCTTCAGCAAGCCCGGCGGTGGCACGCGGATCGGCGAGAGGCTCTCCGAGCTGCCGCTGACCCTGCGCAGCGACCCGAACGAGCCCGGTCTGGAGACCTCGCCCTTCGTCATCGCGCACGCCTCCGGCGACGACGCGTCGGTGTTCGACAACGGGCTGCCGCTGCGGGCCACCGAGTGGATCGAAGGCGGCGAGCTGAAGCACCTGACGACCACCCGGCACAGTGCGGGCCTGACGGGCCTGGCGCTCGCGCCCTCGATCGGGAACCTGATCCTGGACGGCGGCGCCGACAGCTCCCTGGAGGAGATGGTCGCGAACACGGACCATCGCGGGCCCTGCCTGCTGCTGACCTGCCTGTGGTACATCCGTGAGGTCGACCCGGCGACCCTGCTGCTCACCGGTCTGACCCGGGACGGTGTCTACCTCATCGAGAACGGCGAGGTCACCGGCGAGGTCAACAACTTCCGCTTCAACGAGTCCCCGGTCGACCTGCTGGGCCGCGCCACCGAGGCCGGCCGCACCGAGAAGACTCTGCCGCGTGAATGGAGCGACTGGTTCACCCGTACCGCGATGCCGCCCCTGCGAGTGCCGGACTTCAACATGAGCTCGGTCAGCCAGGGCGTCTGACCCCGCAGGAGTACACGGGAGTACGACAGAGGGGGTGGGCCGTCGCGGGCCCGCCCCCTTCCCGGTACCGTCATGCCCTCTCTTTTGTGCCGCCCTTCGCCGCCGTGTACGCCATCTCACCGAGGAAGACGAGCACGACCGCGGCGGCGAGCTGGAGGCCGTGGCGCCCCCAGTCGATGCCCCGGGTCTCCGCGATGCCGAGGGCGCGGGCGATCGCGTTGCCGGCGATACCGCCGATCATGCCCATGAGGGTGGTCAGCCAGAGCGGGCTGTGCTGTTTGCCCGGGAGGATCAGCTTGGCCAGCAGGCCCAGCACGAATCCGACGATGATCGCCCACAACCAGCCCATGGCTGCCTCCTCGTACGGCTCGACGTGAGCAGTACGCCCAGTCTCGGGCCGTCCGCCATACGGCGCATGTCGGGTACGCCCGTACGCGGTCGCGCGCAGCACGTTCGCCCAGGCGGGATGTGCCCCGGTCTCGAAGGCGACGCAGGCGCGGCGTAACGTGGTGAGTGTTCGGGCCCGACCACTGACCGGGTACGGACCAGGTAGGAGCCGGGGAGAGGCCAGAACACACGGGTGGTGGAATGTGATGCGGAAGCTGCACAACGGCGCTGACGCCCAGGTGTTCCGGATCACTGGAGCCCGGCAGGGTCTCGAGGCGGATGTGCGCGGCCGTCAGCGCCGCTACGTGATCTCGATGAGCGTGCGCACGGTGGCTGTGATCCTCGCGGCCACCCTTTGGAACGTGTCCCGGCCGGTCGCCGTCGTCGCGCTGGTCCTGGGGGCGGTCCTCCCCTACATCGCCGTCGTGATCGCCAACGCCGGACGTGAGAACGCGCCGTCGCTCCCCTCGACGTTCGTCAACGTCCCGACGCGCCCGATGATCGCGCCGCCGAGAACCGATGACTTTGCGGAATCCGACCCGGAAGGCGTCCCGGCCGAGCCCACGGCGGGCATCCGGAGCGAGCCGCGCGAGCGGACCTGACCACCGCGGTTACCGGGACGGGGAATCGCACTCCGCATCAAGCTCAGGAAAAGCTCAGATCAATCATGTTGTTCCAGTGCCGAGCACGGGCTTACCCGTGACATACTTCGTACGCGCTCCGCATCCCCCGTCGGAGCGACAGACCGACGCCGGGCAGCTCCCCCCGTGGCTGCTCGGCGTCGCCTTTGGCGAGCACGCTAGGGACATCGATGTGATGGAACCTGATCCCGACTCGCCCATGTGTTCCGCGAAGGGCTGCCGCGCGGACGCCGTGTGGGTGCTTGCCTGGAACAACCCGAAGCTGCACACGCCGGAACGCCGCAAGACGTGGCTGGCGTGCGAGGAGCACCGCGAGCACCTGTCGAAGTTCCTCGGGGTACGAGGGTTCTTGAAGGACGTCGTCGAACTGGAGGACTGGGAGTCCCCCGAAAGCGGTTCATAGGCGGACCGACTCAGCCCCCGATGGCCGACATGGGCCGCTCCGGTTGCAGGAACGACGGGTCGTCCAGCCCCGAACCGGCCTTCTTGCCCCACATCGCGAGCCGCCAGATGCGGGCGATCTCCTCGTCGGGGGCGCCGGAGCGGAGCGCGCCGCGCAGGTCGGTCTCCTCGGTGGCGAACAGGCACGTGCGTATCTGTCCGTCGGCGGTCAGCCGCGTACGGTCGCAGGCCGCGCAGAACGGGCGGGTCACCGAGGCGATCACGCCGACGCGGTGCGGGCCGCCGTCGACGAGCCAGCGCTCGGCCGGGGCGGATCCACGCTCCCCCGCGCCCTCGGGGGTCAGCTCGAAGCGCGTGCGCAGCGCGGCCAGAATGTCCCCCGCGGTGACCATGCCCTCGCGCTTCCAGCCGTGCTGGGCGTCCAGGGGCATCTGCTCGATGAAGCGCAGCTCGTAGTCGTGCTCGACGGCCCAGGCGAGCAGGTCGGGCGCCTCGTCGTCGTTCAGGCCAGGCATCAGCACGGAGTTGACCTTGACGGGGGCCAGGTCCGCGTCTCGGGCGGCCTGGAGGCCGTCGAGGACGTCCGTGTGGCGGTCCCGGCGGGTGAGGGCCTTGAAGACGTCCGGGCGCAGGGTGTCCAGCGAGACGTTCACCCGGTCCAGGCCCGCCGCCTTCAGGGCCGCCGCCGTGCGCTTGAGGCCTATGCCGTTGGTCGTGAGCGACATCTGGGGGCGGGGCTCCAGCGCCGCGACCCGCTCCACGATGCCGACCAGGCCGGGACGCAGCAGCGGCTCGCCTCCCGTGAAGCGGACCTCCTCGATGCCGAGGGAGGTGACCGCGACGTCGATCAGGCGGACGATCTCGTCGTCCGTCAGCAGGTCGGGCTTGGCCAGCCACTGCAGGCCTTCCTCAGGCATGCAGTAGGTGCACCTCAGGTTGCACCGGTCGGTCAGCGAGACCCTCAGGTCGGTGGCCACTCGGCCATAGGTGTCGATGAGCACGTGGGCCCCCTCCCTCGTCGTGGATCACACGTTTTCCGTCACCTGCGAGCCTACGTGACTCCACTGACGACGACAGCAGCCGATCTCACGAGATACGCCGCGGCCGGCGTCGTAGGACCCCTACGATCCCCACGACGCGGCCGCCGGTACGGCTCGGTCAGCGCGCTGCGGTGCCGGTCAGGGACAGTACCTCCAGCTCGGCGTGCGGGAACATCGGCATCTCCTTGCCCGAGACCCCTGGCGGCATTCCTCCCGTGGTCCCGGCCGCGCCTGCTCGCGCTGTCCCTCAACGGTTGCCGGGCCGTCACCGATCTCGGCTCGCTCGCCGGTCTCCGCGTCACACCCCCGCCACCCCCAACAACGACCCCGCGACATACGTGACCCCCATCGCCAACGCCCCGCCCACCACGTTCCGCAGCACGGCCCGCCCCGACTTCGCCGATCCCAGCCGGGCGCTGGTCCAGCCGGTGACGACCAGCGCGACCAGCACGGACACCACGGTGACCGGCAACCGCCGGTCCGCCGGCGGCAGCACCATCGCCAGCAGTGGCAGCAGCGCCCCCACCGTGAACGACAGGAAACTCGCCCACGCCGCGTGCCACGGGTTCGTCAGGGCGTCCGGGTCGATGCCGAGCTCCACGCGCGCGTGGGCGCGCAGCGCGTCCCGTGCCGTCAGCTGGACCGCCGCCTCGCGGGCCACCTCCCGCGACAGGCCCCGGTCCTCCAGCAGTTCCGTCAGCTCCTCCAGTTCGGCCTCCGGCTGCTCCCTCAGCTCCCGCCGCTCCAGGGCCAGCGCCGCCTTCTCCGAGTCCCGCTGGGTCGACACCGACACGTACTCGCCCGCCGCCATCGACATGGAACCGGCGAGCAACCCGGCCAGGCCCGCCGTCAGGAGGGTCGAGCGGGCCGTCGTCGCCCCCGCGACGCCGACCACGAGGCCCGCGGTGGAGACGATGCCGTCGTTCGCGCCGAGGACGGCTGCCCGCAGCCAGTTCAGCCGCTCCCCCAGCACGCCCCCGTGGGCCTCGTCATGCGTCGGTGGTTCCGTCACACCGGGAGGATGACACCCGGGACATCATCAGACCCGTACCGACCCGCCCCGGGCGAACGCCGGGCTCGTCGCGTCCGCCGCAGGTTCCGGCGGCAATTCGGCGATTCCGCGCCGCAACGCACTCGTGCCATGCCGTACCGCCCCTCCTTCTGATGGGCGGTCACCCGCTGGCCCCACCAACTCCTATGAGCGGCCGCGGGGTTGCACGCGCCCCCGCGTGAGGGCGGCGCGGACCGACTTCTGGGGACGGGCGCGCGCTGCAGTGTCAGTCACGGCCCGTATCCTCAGTGACCATGCTCGAAGACCGTACGACCGCAGCGCCCCCGGCAGCCTGGCCGCCCGCGTATCCCGAGGGGTACGCGGTCGTCGACGTGGAGACCACCGGCCTGGCCCGGGACGACCGGATCATCTCGGCTGCCGTCTACCGGCTGGACGCGCGCGGCGAGGTCGAGGACCACTGGTACACGCTGGTCAACCCGGAGCGCGACCCGGGGCCCGTATGGATCCACGGTCTGACGAGCGAGGTACTCGAAGGGGCGCCGCTCTTCCAGGACATCGCCGAGGAGTTCGCCGCCCGGCTCGACGGCCGTGTCCTCGTCGCGCACAACGCGGTCTTCGACTGGTCGATGATCGCCCGGGAGTACGCGCGCGCGGAGCACAAGGCGCCGGTCCGTCAGCGGCTGTGCACCATCGCGCTCTCCAAGGAGCTGGACCTGCCCCTCGCCAACCACAAGTTGGAGACACTGGCCGCGCACTTCGGCGTGGTCCAGCAGCGGGCGCACCACGCACTGGACGACGCGCGCGTGCTGGCCGAGGTGTTCCGGCCGAGTCTGCACGCCGCCGCGCGCGGAGGCGTGCGGCTGCCGCTGCTGGAGTGCCGCCCGCTGACCGAGTGGTTCGACTCCCCCGTGATCGGCGGGCAGGCCCCCGGTGGCTACCGCCCGGGCAGTTGGCGCCCCTCACGCAAGCGCCCCGCCTGCCCCTACCCCAACCCGGGACGGTACGAAGAGGGCAAAAGGCTCAAGCAGGGCATGCGGGTGGCCTTCTCCGGAGACACGTCGGTGGAACGCGAACTGTTGGAGGACCGGGCCGTCGAGGCCGGACTGCACGTCGCGTCGAGCCTGTCCCGGCTCACCAGCCTGCTGGTCACCAACGACCCCGACTCGGGCACGTCGAAGACGGTCAAGGCACGGCAGTACGGCACGCCGGTGGTGGACGAGGCGGCGTTCGGACAGCTGCTGCGAGACGTCGAGCCAGTGGCGGGAAAGGGGGTGCCGACGGCCGGAAAGGGAGTACCGGCGGCGGAGAGGACGGTGTCCACGGCTACGGGGGCTGCGGCGCGGGGGTCGGAGTGGCGCTGACGGACGTACGGGTGATTACCGTGCGACTCGCCCGGAGCTGCGGGATCTGGTCTGGTCCCAGGTGCTCAGGGCCAGCCAACAGAAGCAGGTCCCTGAGAAGCCTGAGCCGTGGGCCAGTGAGGCGGAGCTGAAGGACATGGAAGAGCAGATCACGGAACTCCAGGCCTTTGGGATGCAAAGAAGATCCGGGCCGCTTCCTACGTCACCGCTCTGGACGATCTGAACGCGCGCAAGAACGAGCTGCTGGTGGACAGGGCAGACCACATGGTGCCTGATGAAGACACGAAAGGCCCCTCCCGCGCGGGAAGGGCCTTTCTTTAAACAGGGGAACCCACCTTGTCGACAATGCCGACCTTCCCCTCTGCTCGGGCGCAATGGGCGCCGCAGTACCAGTGGCCGTCAGCCTCCACACCCTGACCGATGATCTGGACACGACAGTGTTCACAGATAGGGGCCATGCGGTGAATCGCGCAGGCGAAGGAGTCGAATACGTGGCGGGAACCGTCCTGGGTCTCCACGGTGAACGCCAGCTCGTAGTCATTGCCACACACTTCACAACGTGTCATAAGCGGCATCGTCAGGGGCAGGGAGGGCACTGGCAAGCTGACCGCGCTATGCCGGCCGATCGTTCTACCTGGTCGGCGTAGACCTCTTCGGCTGCCGGCTCAGCCACGCGCATGGACGCGTAGTCGGCATTGAGCAGGTGGCCCGTCCGCTCCATGAGGCCCGTGACGTGGTTGAGGCGGTGTTCCCAACCGAACAGGCCCTTCGCCTTGCTCCTGGCCCTCATCGCCGACCACGCCACACGGAAGATCCGGTATCTGTGAAGCGAGCAGTCAGCTCCTCCAATTTCAGGCCCGGCCCACCTTCTTTGACCGCTCGGGTTGCCACCCTGTCATCGTGTACGGGTTTAAAAAATTGCCTTGCGCAAACTTTCATTTCCTGCGAAGCGCGTTTCAGTCCATTAGTGAGGCCCGGCTGACGCCGGCCTGGCAGTCAGAGGGGTCGTCGCAACCCTCCCATGGAGGGCTCGAAAGGAAAGAGATAACCCATCCCCCTGCGACCCGAGTCTCAGTTTGAGGGGTTGTTGTCCCAGAAAGAGGGGATGTGGCCCCCTCCCCGAGAAGGGGGCCTCTACCATGCCCGCTATGCAGTCAATCCCGTCCTCTTGGCCATGACCATGAGCTTAGGACGTACCCTTTGATGGAGAACGAACAGCACTCGAACTACCTCTCGGGCCATTGGATGGATCTCTGTCATCTGAGGTGCCACCCTAAATGCCTTTTCAAGTGCCTCTTCAGCCCCGGAATAGTCCTTTGTGTCGAGCCTTGCCCGCGCTATGTCGATATACATTCGGCCCAGGCGGTTCGGAGTGAGGGTGGCGGGCGGGCTGTACAGCAGCGGACCGCCCATTTCGGCCGCCTTGTCAGGCTTTCCTAGCTCGATTTGCGCCGCCAGCTCGTACAGGGCGGTATTTTCCTGCCCAAAGGTCAGGTTATGCCACAGAACATCCCTCAGAATGTTCCCAGCGTGCCTTTTTGCCTTCTGAAGATGGTCCGCGGTGGCGCTCCTGTCCTTGTACCGTGATGCGAGGACGATTCCACGCAAGTGAAGGGAGCCCAGGGAGAGGGTTCGCGCCGGCGAATCACTTCCGGACGCGCTCTCGTACTTGCTGATAGCCCTCTCAACGATGGCGAGGCCATCGTCATACTGCCCAGCCGACTGGTAGGTCCCGGCCTCATTCCAGGCTGCGGCAACTTCAGCCTCAGGGTTCCACGTCTGCTGTGCTGCCCATGCCTGACGAGACACGATCATGTCGGCAAGGTCCGGTTGGGCCAGGCGGTGAGCGGCTGCGTAGGCGCATCCGTACACGTCGACCACTTGGGACCAGGCTCCGGCCTCTCCGGAGGCAGACAGGGCCGTTGCAGTGACCTGGCCCAGGAGCTTCGGGAGCATCCCCAGTAGTTCGAGGTAGTTCGTCTGTGCCCGCAGTTCCATGGCCCGAGCCACGTCGGCCGCCAATTCGGGCGGCTCGGGGACATCTTCCTTCGGCAGCGTGTACCGCCGCACCGCGCCCCGGAGGTCGTTGAGTAGGTCAGCCTGTTCGGAGGGACCAAGGAAGGGCTGGCCATAGATTCGCTGAGTCGGGACGTGCATGGCCTTGGCGATCGCAGCGACCACAGGAGGGGTCGCCGGCCGAGTCCCCACCTCGATCTTGCTGAGGTAGGACAGCGAGATTCCGGCCATCCGGGCTAGCTTGGCATGCCCGAGTCCTCTTGCCTTGCGCAGGACGGCGATGTTGTCGCCGGGTGCGGGGGTGCTCTCCATGCACCTACTCTTCCACCTCAGCGTCGTTATGACCCGTCAGTTCCCTTGTGGCCAGAAGCCGTTGTGCAAGGCTTGTGTTAACTGATCTTGTTCTTCCACAGTTGACTGGTTGCAGGAAGCGAAGGGGCGTCGACAGGGAGGAAGCCCGGTGGGAGTCGCCTACGCAGACGACGCAGAGAAGGGCCTTCAGGAGGGTCGCGCTGCCGCTGAGCGGCTGGGCGACGTACTCCAGGAGATAGGCCTACCACTCCCGCGCCTACAAGGCTCCTTCCCCTACCGAGGTGAAGGCACGGTTGACCTTGGCTCGGCCCCGGCCAAGCTGGTCGATCGGATCGCGGCATGGATCGAGGAGCGCACACGATGACGCTCGCGGTGTACCGGGTGGACAAGAACGGTAACCGCCAGGAGGTAACGCCGGAGTACGTGGTGGCGCCTCTCCAGGTGCCCAAGGCAACGAACGCATGGCCACCCTGCAAGTGCGCCAGATGCACGATGGCGAGGGAACGCAGATGCGCCGGCCGTTGGTCCCAGGTTGGTGCCTGATGTGCCGGAAGGCCGCGATGGTCGTGTGGATAGGTCCGGTGGAGCACGACGGACAGACCGCGCCGGCCTGCTTCTGTGAGCCGTGCCTCGAGGCCGTTCGGGGCTACATCGGCTTCTAAAACCAGCAGTGGGACACACGTCCCGCCATATGACTCCCATCCCGGCGCCCCCGTCGGGGCCGGGATGGGTCCAGGTTTCTGTCGGTGCCTCGGGGTGGGGCGATCCTCTACGCAGAGGCAAGCGAGTGTCCGACAGAGTCCCCGTGTTCCGGGTTCGAAGGCAGCCGTGTCGCAACAAGTCGACGGCCACATCGGTTGTCGTCCTCCGAGCCCGGACATGGGGTTTTAGGCCCCCACCCGCCTGTACGTCCTTGGCAGTCGGCCAGGCGGGCGGCTTCCAAGACAAGACCAGTCACCAACAGAGAGGTCGCCTGGCATGACGGAAACGCTCATCCCGCTCGGCGCCGAAACTCCGACTCCGACGTCCACGGTCACGTGTGGTGGCCAAGGACCACCGACTTGAGGGCCGGTTCATGGCCGGCGGTTCCATCATCGGCCAGGGCGTCGAGGCCGACGGCCACTGGTACTGCGGCGCCCACTGCGCCCGCGCGGAGGGGAAGGCGGGGATCGTCGACCGGGTCTGGGCGCACCCCCCTCAGGGCGCCCCACGTCCCGAGAGGTACGGTCGTGGGGTGTACCGCTTCCTGTTGTCCCGGCAGTGGGTGATCCTCACCCTCGTGACGCTCGTGCTCATCCCGACGATGATCTGGTTGGGTTTCTGGCAGCTGCACCGCCACGACCACAGGCAGGCGTTGAACAAGCTGATGAACGACTCGCTGGCGGCGCGGCCCGTGCCCGCCGAGTCGCTCACCTCGGTCGGCGGGACCGTCCGGCGTGACGACCTCTACCACCGGGTGACCGCGAAGGGCCACTTCGACACGGCACACGAACTGGTGGTGCGCCGTCGTACGAACGCGGACGACGAGGTCGGCTACCACGTCCTGACTCCGTTCGTGCTGGACGACGGCAGGACGCTGCTCGTCAACCGAGGGTGGATCGCCTCCCCCGCCTCGCAGACCGCCTTCCCGGAGATCCCGGCACCCGCTCAGGGCGAGATCACGGTCACCGGTCGGCTGATGCAGGACGAGACGACGGCCGCGAGCGGCATCAAGAACGTCCAGGGGTTGCCGGACCGCCAGATCATGCTGATCAACAGCAAGCAGATCGGCACGCTCCTGCGCGACACGGGCGACACCTCCGCCAAGGAGACGCTCGGCGGCTACATCGAACTGACCTCGCCCGCCCCCAAGGGCGGCAGCCCCGAGTTGATCCCGCCGCCCACGCAGGACAGCAGCTGGATCGGCCTCGGCGACATCAATCTGCCGTACGCGATCCAGTGGTGGCTGTTCGCGGCGGGCGTCCCGGTCGGCTGGTTCATCCTGGCCCGCCGCGACGCCCGGGAACGCGAGGCGGCCGAGCAGCCGAGCGAGGAACCGGCGACGGCCGCGGTGTGACCCCGGGCGCCTTCCGCCCGCACGTCAGTGCGAGGAGGCCCCAGGTGATCGCGACGCGGCGTCGCGAGTGATGACCGGTCCGTTCCGTGACCTGCGTCCCTCTCCCGGTCTGCCGTAGGTGTGTGCGAGAGTTGCCCACCCCCCGAAAGTGGGTGACAGCGGATATCCAGTTTTGCCGCCGATCCGCTGTCCTCCGGACGGGCTGCCCGCGCAACTCTCCTGTGAGGGCACAGGCACACCAAGGACGGTGACCCATGGCCGACGGCGCCATGACCGCGACGTTCCTCGCCGTGATCGGCGGAGCGTCGCTGCTCGCCGTCACCTCCCGCCGGCTGCGCCCGAGCGACCGGCTGCCCTCCCTGGAGGGCTGGGCGCTGGCCGACCGGAGCCTCGGCCCCGTGTGGACCTGGTTCCTGCTGGGCGGCACGATCTTCACCGCGTACACCTTCACCGCCGTACCCGGACTGGCGTACGGCAACGGCGCGCCCGCCTTCTTCGCCGTGCCCTACACCGTGATCGTCTGTCCGCTCGCCTTCGTTCTGCTGACCCGCCTGTGGACCGTGGCCCGTCGGCACGGCTACGTCACCGCCGCCGACTTCGTACGCGGACGCTACGGTTCGCCGCCACTGGCCCTGGTCGTCGCGCTGACCGGGATCCTCGCGACGATGCCGTACCTGGCGCTGCAGCTGCTCGGCATACGCGCGGTGCTCACGGCCGGGGGCGTGTATCCGCGGGGGGCGACCGGCGACCTGGTGATGGTGGCGCTCTTCGCGGGGCTCGCGGTGGCGACGTACCGGCACGGGCTGCGTGCGCCGACCGTCATCTCCGCGCTCAAGGCGGTGGCCGTCTTCGTCTCGCTCACCGCCGTCACCTGGCTGGTCCTCATCCGGGTCGGCGGCCCCGGCCCGGTCTTCGACGGCGCGGCACGACGGCTCGGCGGTACGGGCCCGGCGCACTCCCCGCTGCTCCTGACCCCCGCCCAGCAGCCGGCCTACGCCACGCTCGCCCTGGGCTCCGCGCTCGCCCTGCTGATGTACCCGCACGTGCTCACCGCCGGTTTCGCCGCCGACGGCCCGCGCACCCTGCGCAAGGTCGCGGTGGCGCTGCCGGCCTGGACCGGGCTGCTCGCGCTCTTCGGCTTCCTCGGCATCGCGGCGCTCGCGGCGGGGGTACGGGCACCGAAGGGCGGTGCGGAGGCGGCCGTGCCGATGCTGGTGGACCGGCTGATGCCGGGGCCGCTGGCCGGGCTGGTGTTCGGCGCGATCACCGTGGGGGCGCTGGTGCCGGCCGCAGTGATGTCGATCGCGGCCGCCACCAGCTTCGTACGCAATGTGTACGTCGAGTACGTCCATCCGACGGCCACGCCCAAGCGACAGGTGCGTATCGCCCGGGCGGTGTCGCTCACCGCGAAGGTGGGGGCGGTGGCGTTCGTGTTCGGGCTGCGCGACCAGGACGCCGTCAACCTCCAACTGCTCGGCGGGGTGTGGATCCTGCAGATCTTCCCGGCCGTGGCCGTCGGCCTGTTCACCGGGCGGCTGCACCCCCGGGCCCTGCTCGCCGGATGGGGCGTGGGCATGGTGGCCGGCACGATCCTGGTGGTGCGGGAGGGCTTCTCCTCGATCGTGCCCCTCGGCACCGGGCAGCCGCCGCTGGAGATCTACGCGGGGCTGGTGGCCCTGCTGCTCAATCTGACCGTCGCCGTGGCCGGGACCGCGGCCCTCGAACGCCTCGGCGTCCCGCGCGGCGCCGACCTGACCGACCTGCCCTCGCGCCTGACCGTCAGGCGGCGCCCCGAGACGGGAGCGAACAATCCGTGAGACGCAGAACCAGCACCCGTGTACCGGTACCACGGCCCGCCGCTCCGGTCGACCCCACGGTGAGCACCCCAGCCGGCCCCCTCACCCCCGCGGTGAACGACCCGGCCGAACTGGAACGCGAGGCAGGTCTCGCCCACCTGTTCGAGCTGCACTACGCCTCGATGCTTCGTCTCGCCGTGCTCCTCGGCGCCGACGATCCGGAGAACGTGGTGGCCGAGGCCTACTACCAGATCTACCGGAAGTGGCGGCGCCTCAGGGACACCGCGGCGGCGGAGGCGTATCTGCGCTCCACCGTCTGCAATCTGACCCGGATGCGCATCCGCCACCTCCAAGTCGCCCGCAAGCACGAGGAGAAGCCGACCGACGAGCTCGTCGCCTCCGCCGAGAGCACCGCGCTCCTCCACGACGACCAGCGCGTACTGATCGACGCCCTCCAGCAGCTGCCGACCCGGCAGCGCGAGGCGCTGGTGCTGCGGCACTGGCTCGGGCTGAAGGAACAGGAGATCGCCGCGGCGATGGGGATCTCCTGCGGATCCGTCAAGACGCACACAGCGCGCGGCATCGCCGCCCTGACCCAGGCGATGGAGGCCCGGCGATGACGCATCGAGATGCGACTCCGTCGCGTGGCACCAGTCCGGACCGTACGGAGCGGGAGCTGCGCGAGGCCCTCGCCGCGCTGGCGGACGGGGTGCGGGCCGCGCCCGACGCCTATCGCACGGCGCGCGGCGAGTGGGTGCGCCGCGAGCGCCGGCGTCGGCTCGTCCTCGCCGTGCTGATCGCGGTCGTCTTCACCCTGGCCACGCTGATCGGCCTGTGGGTGCTCAACCAGACACCGTCGGATCCAGGTGTGATCTTCTCCGGGGCCGGTGCCACCATCTCGGGTGCCGGTGCGGGCGGCTGACTCCCCGCCGCATCCGAGGTCCACATCACTCCCCCGGCCCCGCCCCTGATTGCTCCGTCGGTTCACCGGGAACCCGGAACTCCGTGCACCTGTGCATCGAGGACTACGCGCTCATCGGCGACGAGCAGACCGCCGCCCTGGTCGGCCGCGACGGCTCCGTCGACTGGCTGTGCCTGCCCCGCTTCGACTCGCCCGCCTGCTTCGCCAAGCTGCTCGGCGACGAGAACCACGGTCACTGGAGAATCGCGCCCCAGGGCGCCCACCTGTGCACCCGCCGTGCTTACCGCCCCGACACCCTTGTCCTGGACACCGAGTGGGACACCCCGCAGGGCACGGTCCGCGTCACCGACTTCATGCCCCAACGCGACCGCGCCCCCGACCTCGTACGCGTCGTCGAATGCCTCGACGGCCGCGTCACCGTGCGCGCCGAGCTGCGGCTGCGCTTCGACTACGGCTCGATCGTGCCGTGGATGCGCCGCACGGACGGTCATCGCGTGGCCGTCGCGGGACCGGACTCGGTGTGGCTGCGCAGCCATCCCCCGGTGCGCACCTGGGGCAAGGACTTCGCCACCCACTCCGAGTTCACGGTCGAGAAGGGGGAAAAGGTCGCCTTCGTCGTCACCTGGCACCCTTCGCACCAGCCCCGCCCCGAGCTTGTCGACCCGTTCGAGGCGCTGGAAAGCAGCGTCGAGGACTGGCGCGAGTGGGCGGCGCGGTGCCGGTACCACGGCCCCCACCGGGACGCCGTGGTCCGCTCGCTGATCACCCTCAAGGCCCTCACCTACGCGCCCACCGGCGGTATCGTCGCCGCCCCCACCACCTCGCTGCCGGAGAAGCCGGGCGGCGTGCGCAACTGGGACTACCGCTACAGCTGGCTGCGCGACTCGACGCTGACCCTGGAGGCCCTGCTGGAGGCGGGCTACCACGAGGAGGCCGAGGCCTGGCGCGACTGGCTGCTGCGCGCGGTGGCCGGCGACCCGGCGGACCTGCAGATCATGTACGGCCTCTCGGGTGAGCGGCGGCTGCCCGAGTACGAGTTGTCCTGGCTGCCCGGTTTCCAGGACTCGGCGCCGGTCCGGATCGGCAACGACGCGGTGAACCAGCTGCAGCTGGACGTGTACGGCGAGGTCATCGACTCACTGACGCTGGCGCGGAGTTCGGGTCTGCCGGTCAAGCCGCACATGTGGCGGGTGCAGTGCGCGCTGATGGAGTTCCTGCGCACGGCCTGGCGGCAGCCGGACGCGGGGCTGTGGGAGGTGCGCGGCCGGCCACGGCACTTCGTGTACTCGAAGGTGATGGCATGGGTGGCCGCCGACCGTGCCGTCCGAGCCGTCGAGGAGCACCCCGGGCTCGAGGGCGATGTCGAGGGCTGGCGGGCCATGCGGGACGAGGTGCACCGGGAGGTGTGCGAGCGCGGCTACGACCCCGAGCGGAACACGTTCACGCAGTACTACGGTTCGCGCGCGCTCGACGCCTCGCTGCTGCTGATCCCGCGTGTCGGCTTCCTGCCGCCGGACGACCCCCGGGTGACCGGCACGATCGACGCGGTGTGCGAGGAACTGGCGCACGACGGCTTCCTGCGCCGGTACAGCACGGACGGCTCCGAGGTGGATCCGCTGCCCGGCGGCGAGGGCGCCTTCATCGTCTGCTCGTTCTGGCTCGCGCAGGCGCTGCACCTCGCGGGCCGTACGGACGAGGCCCGCGAGCTGTTCGAACGGCTGGTGGGGCTCCGCAACGACGTCGGTCTGCTGGCGGAGGAGTACGACCCGGAGCGCGACTGTCTGCTCGGCAACTTCCCGCAGGCCTTCAGCCATCTCGGCCTGGTGGGGACCGCCCTCGCGCTCTTCGGGGACGAGACGGCAGTATAGGGGCCATGGATCTTGGACTGAAGGACCGTGTGTACGTCGTCACCGGCGCCACCCGGGGGCTGGGCAACGCGGCCGCGCGTGAACTCGTCGCCGACGGGGCGAAGGTGGTCGTCACGGGCCGCGACGAGAAGCGGGTCGCCGAGGCCGCGGCGGAACTGGGCGCGAACGCGGTGGGCGTGACGGCCGACAACGCCGACCCCGAGGCGCCGGCCCGGCTGATCGCCGCGGCACGCGAGCACTTCGGCGGCTTCGACGGCATCCTCATCAGCGTCGGCGGCCCGCCGCCCGGAGGCGTCGCGGACAACACGGACGAGCAGTGGACGGCCGCGTTCGAGTCGGTGTTCCTGGGCGCGGTGCGGCTGGCCCGTACCGCCGCCGCGGAGCTGACCGAGGGCGGCGTCATCGGCTTCGTGCTGTCCGCCTCCGTGCACGAGCCGATCCCGGGCCTGAACATCTCCAACGGACTGCGCCCCGGTCTCGCGGGCTTCGCCAAGTCCATCTCGGACGAGTTGGGCCCGCGCGGGATCCGGGTGGTGGGCCTGCTTCCGGCCCGGATCGACACGGACCGCGTCCGGGAGCTGGACGGCCTGTCCGCCGACCCGGAGGCGACGCGCGCGGCGACCGCGGCCCGTATCCCCCTGCGCCGCTACGGCACCCCGGAGGAGTTCGGTCGCACGGCGGCGTTCCTGCTCTCCCCCGCCGCGTCGTACCTGACGGGCATCATGCTGCCGGTGGACGGCGGCGCGCGGCACGGGTTCTAGCCAGGGGGCTCCGCCCTTGAACCCCGGCCCCCCTCGCGGGGCTCCACCCCGCACCCCGGTGGCACTGC
>CBFHCJ010000055.1:0-17806 GCA_965654005.1 uncultured Streptomyces sp.
CCTGGCTGAATTCGCCCGGCAGGTAAGTGGGGGGCCGTGCCGGGCGGTGAGGCCCTCCACGGCTCTCCCCGCGCGGCTGTGTCGGGGCCGTGCGTGTGACGGGGCCGGGCGTCAGGTGTTGCCGGTGCCCCAGTCGTCCCCGCCGCTGCCGTTCGCGTTCTGTTCCCGCAGGGTGCGGACACGGGTGGCGACGGAGCCGGGCACACGGTCGCCGACCTTGTCGCTGACCGCGTGGAAGGCCTTGCCGGCGATCTGGCGTCCCTGCTGGGCGGCCGTCTCGGCGGTGTTGCGCACGGCCGGGTTCTGCGCGACCTGGCGGGCGGACTTCTTCAACTGTTCGTAACGTTCACGCCCGGCCCGCGTGCCCAGCACGTAGCCCAGAGCCAGCCCGGCGACGAACGTGAGCCGATAGCGCATGGCGGCCACCCTTCCCTTGCGTCTGCGTCGGCACTTGCGTGGCATCGGTCGCGGGGCGAACCGATTGGCGAAGCACCCCCCTGCTTGCGCTAATGTATGTGTCGCAGCGAGCGCGCGCCTCCTGGCGAATACCCAGGTAGGTACGTTCGATGCGACGAGGCATTCCTCCGTAGCTCAATTGGCAGAGCAGCCGGCTGTTAACCGGCAGGTTACTGGTTCGAGTCCAGTCGGGGGAGCTCGGTCCTCCGTAGCTCAATTGGCAGAGCAGCCGGCTGTTAACCGGCAGGTTACTGGTTCGAGTCCAGTCGGGGGAGCATCTGAACGAGGACCCCTCAGGGGTCCTTTTTCATGTCCGCCGGAACCGCCACGCGCACGGCGGAGTCCTCAAGGTCATGTGTAGCCGACCACGCGAAGCAGGAGATCGTATGAGCGGCTATGCTGCGGCAGACGGCGCGCACACGTGTACGCGACGCGCCGTGATGGGGCGGTAGCTCAGCCGGTTAGAGCAGCGGACTCATAATCCGTCGGCCGTGGGTTCGAGTCCCACCCGCCCCACCGATGCGGATCGGCGCAGGAACGTTTTCACCTGCGTCGACTCTGCACCCTCTCTCGGGCGAAGGCGTGGAACGACACGCTGAAGATCGTTAGCTCGGCCGAAGCTCGGCCGAAGCTCGGCCGAAGCTCAACCGAAGTGCAGACGATCAAGACATGGAGCGGCCCCAGCCGGGTCGGGAGTTCCAGCTGGGGCCGTTCGTTCAGGCGCGGGCGGAGACGATGAGCGTGCCGACCGCGCGCGGCCCGGGCGGCGCCGCCAGCACCTCCGCACGGACGTCCATGTATCCGTGCTCGGCGAGCAGGTGCCCCCACACCTCGGGCTTGTAGTCCCAGCGCTTCACGACGAGCGGGTCCTCGTCCGGGCCGCGGGGGATGTACGAGGCTTGGCAGCCGTAGCAGCCCTCGACGGGCGGCCGCTGCGAGAACACCAGCCTGCCGCCCGGGCGCAGCCGCTGGCGCACGGCAGGCAGCAGCCGGTTGGGGTCGGAGAACCAGAGAGCCCCGTAGACCGAATACACGGCATCGAACCTCTTCCCCGGTGCCCCGCAGGAAACCGACGGCCTCGGCCTGGTGCAGTTCGAGTCCGGGCGCGTGGCCCCACCGTTCCCAGGCGGCGCGCAATTGCGCGGGCGACATGTCGATGCCGGCCGCCCGCATGCCGAGAGCGGCCAGGTGAGCGGCATTCCCTCCCTTGCCGCAACCGAGATCGAGGACGCGCGCGCCGGCCTGCACTCCGAGGAGTTCGGCGCCCGGCCCGTGGTCCTCGTACTGGGTCCAGTTGAACCAGGTCGTCTCGCCGCGGGCGTTCGTCGGCCGGCGCTCGGGCCGCTGCCGCGCGTAGGTGTCCCAGGCGATCGCCGTGTCTGTCACGTCCTGCTCCGCTCATAGGGCCAGCCGCCCGGCTGTGACACCGGACGGCTGGAGTGTCTTACGTGGGGCTCTGGTTGTCAGCCACTCTTGGGGCTGTCGTGGCAACCGGCGTGGCACTGGTTGCAGTCGGCCACGTCGGGCCACAGCTCGAGGTCGACCGTGTACCCGGCCGCGGCGATCGCGGCGAGGGTGCGCTCCCCGGTGGCCGACGGGTCGCCGGGCAGTTGGTCGGCCTCGTCGGTTGGGGCGTGGTGGACGAAGTGGCCGACGACCCGCTCACAGAACCGGGCGTAGTCGACGGTGTGCAGGATGAAGGCGTGCCAGCCGAAGTCAACCAGCTTGCTCGGCGCCAGGGACTGGCCGGGCTGCTGTCCGGAGGCGGCGATGAATCCGGCCGCCTGGCCGACGATGCGCCGTGCGGTTGCCTCGTCGATGTCCGGGTGGTCGGTGCGGCGGGTGAGCCGGTCGGTCACCTCGGGATCGACCAGGGTGATCGGATCGGTGGTGCCCACGGGACGTTCTAACGTGATGCTCACGTGGTTCCTCCTGTTGTGAACGTGTGCCTCTGATGGGAGGCGGTTGAACCCGCCCGCCCCGATTGCTCACGGGGTACGGGACGGGCGGGGGTCTGTGTGTGCGATGCCTCAGCGCAGCCCGGGCAGGCGTAGACCTCGACGTCGAGGACGGGGACGCCGTCACTGCCGCGCGGCCTGCCCGCGCTGACGGCGCTGTGCCAGAGCAGCCACCTTTCCCGACGCGGACGGCAGGTGCGTCGGGGGTCTTCAGCGGCCGAGGCCGGACGGGGCGGTCTGGGTCGGCGCCTGCTCCCTGCCGCCTGTGGGTTGCTCGGGGAGCAGGTTCTCGTAGTGGTCGCACAGGGCGTTCAGCGTGCGGGCCAGACGTCGGGCGTGCGCGAGGGCTCCGCCTGGTACGGGGCTTGGCATCGCCCTGAGTCTGCCGCGGGCCTCGCCCAGGCAGGCCAGCGCGCAGTACCGGGGGATGCTGTCCTTCGGAAGCCGCACGGCCCTCTGCCCAACCTCGGGGATGAGCAGGTCGAGGTAGCCGCGGACGAGGAGTGCCAGTGTTCCGACCTCCCCAGCGGTCGGCGGTAGGGCCTCGGGGGTGGCGTCCGGGTCGAGTAGGCGGTTCACGGTCTCGCGCATCATCGCGATGTCCGGCGGCGCGGTGTCGCTGCCCGTTTCCACGGTGTCGGTCATTCGGTGACCGCCTGTCCGGCCTGGCATCGCGTGCATGTGAGATTACCGGTGGGGGATCGAGCCGACACCCGCACTGGAACCGATCGAACTGCCCGACTGGGCTTGGGAACGCGCCGAGGTCCGCCAGGCACTGCGGGCACGGGACATGGGCGCCGTGTTCCGCCACGTGCAGCAGTACGCCGGCGCGAGCCAGTCCCGTATTGCCATGGCGGCAGGGATGACGCAGGCCCGCGTCAACGAGATCATCAACGGGCGCCGCGAAATCTCCCGCCTCGACGTGTACGAGCGCAAGAGTTGGACGTCCTGGCAGTGCGCGGCCTCGGCCTGATCGGGCTGAACGACAGCCTGCTGCGCGCCTGCCTGCCGCGCGAGCAGGGTGGTAAAGGCCTCCGTGTCCGGGTGGCCCTTCTCGACCCCGACAGTGACACCCTGGCCCAGCGGGCGGCCGAAATCGGGGAGTCTGCCGAGTCTCTCGCTTCCGGCGTCCGGCTCGCCGAGGCGCGTCTGCGGGAGTTGGCCGACGCGTGTGACATCAGCGTGTGGCGGTACCGGATGCTGCCCACTTGGCGGCTCATCCGCACGGACTGCACCATGTTCGTCGGCGCCTTCGACTCAGGATGGGAAGGCCACGAGTCGGCGACGTACAAGGTCATGGCGACGCCGCACGGCCCTCTCTTCCGAGGGTTCCGCAGGATGTTCGAGGCGGTCATCGATGGCGCTCAGCGGACAGTCTGAAGGAAGGGGAACCTCGTGATCGAGGCTGAGTTGAAGGCCTGGGTGCACGCGCCCGAGGCGGTCATGCGACAACTCGACGAGCGCGCCGAGGCTCGCAGCGAGGTCCCAGGACAGCTACTACGACCGGCCGGACGGCTCGTTGGAGAGGGCCGACCAGGAGTTGCGCGTGCGGACTGTGCACGGCGCGAACGGTTTGCGGACCGTTCTTACGTTCAAGAACGCTGCAGTCGACGAGGCGTCGGGGTCGAAGCCCGAGCACGAGACGCGCGTTGAGGACTCTCAGGCCGCGCACGCCATCCTGCAGGGCCTCGGCTATGTGCCCGTCATCGCGTTCGAGAAGCGGTGCCGGAACTACGCGCTCGAGGCCCATGGCCGGAAGATGCTCGCTACGTTGGTGCGTGTGCCGGAGCTGGACGGCACGTTCTTGGAGCTGGAGACGCTCGCCGACGAGGACGACGTGCGCGCGGCCCTGGACGACATCCGCGCGGTGCTCGCCGAACTCGGTATCGGTACGGAGGATTTGACGCGGGAGACGTACACGGGCGCCGTCGCCGCGCAGCGGCGCTGATCCCGGCATGACGAAACGCCGTTGCCGAAGCCGTAGTCAGGCCTCAGCATTCCGGGCGTTTCCGCCCGAAAGGTCCGTGTCATCGCCAAAGCGTGAGGGCTTCGGCTTGAGTACGGTCTCTCGTTTCCGTCAGCCGTTGCTGCGGCAGGGTTGCGCCACCTGCCCGCCCCGCCGTGGCCTTGCGGCTGCGGCGGGTGGCGCGGGTCTTCTGGTCGGCTCTACGAGGCTTCGACACCGCGGGGGTGTCCCGGTCTCCGGCCACTCCGGTACCGGTCGTGCAGGCCACCGCGAAGGCGGCGAGGCTGCGGGCCGCGTTGTCGTCCCGGTCAAGGACGAGACCGCAGGCGTCGCATGCGTAGGTCCGGGCGTGCAGCGGCAGTTTGGATTTCACCGCGCCGCAGCCGGAACAGGTCTTCGAGGAGGGGTCGCGCCCGAGGACTACCCCTCCTCCGCCAACTCCCCCGCCACCCCGTGCTGCAGCGCCAGCCGTGTCAGGTCGGCCCTTCGGCGGACGCCCGTCTTGCTGCGCAGGCGGTCCAGATGGGAGTGGACCGTGTGCTCGCTGATGTTCAGTTTGGAGGCGATCTCGCGGTCCGTGGCGCCGGTCGCGACGAGTTGCAGGATCTCTTTTTCCCGGTCCGTGATGTTGGGAGGGTGCTCCTGCAGACCCTGATTGTTGAAGCCGGTGGAGAAATAGCTGCGACCGGCGGCCACGGTGCGGACCGCTGTCAGGAGTTCCGTTTCCCCGATGTGCTGGCTCAGATAACCGCGCGCGCCGGCTTCGATGCACAGGACGAGATCGGTCTGCGCTTTCGAGTGGGAGACCACGACGACCCTGTGTCCCTCCTGGTGCAATCGGGAGATGAGGCCGCGGATGTCCCGGACGGGGGCCTGCATATTGAGCAGGACGACGTCCGCGTCGCCCGCCTCGTAGTGGGCGCCGACGCGCTTGACGGAGGTCACTCGTTCGAGGTCCGGTGCACCGTCGATGACGTGCGCGAGGCCGTGCCCAAGGAGCGGGCTGTCGGAGATGACTGCCACGTGCGTCGGATTCGCGCTCATCGGGATTCCTCGTGGATAGGGGCACCAGCCGGATGGCGGGCATCGGAGAACAACCGGGTGACCCGACCACGTGCCCCCAGAATCGCCACTTCGCAGGCCCACGGCACGCCGGACTGACCCGTATGGGTGTCGGCGCCGTTCGAGCGGGTCAGGCCGCCAGCGGGTGCAGCGTCAGAGGTGCGATCCTTCCCTCCAGCATGGCGCCCAGGCCCTGGACGGCGCAGATGTCGGGGCGTTCGGCGATGTGTACGGGCATGCCGGTCGCGTTCCGCAGCATCTGGTCGAGGCCCGGCAGCAGCGCGCTGCCGCCGACCATCATGATCCCGCGGTCCGCGAGGTCGGCCACCAGGTCGGGCGGGCAGTCCCGCAGCACCTTGCCGATGCCGTCGAGGACGGCGGTCAGCGGGGTCTGGATGGCGTCCCGTACGGCCGCCGTGTCGACCAGTACGGAGCGTGCGAGGCCGGTCGCCACGTCCCGCCCCTGGATCTCGGTGGAGGCCGGGCCGTGCGGGGTGAGCCCGTTGCCGGAGAGGGCGAGCTGCAGGGGGCGTACGGACTGGCTCGGCAGCATCAACTCGTGCTCGTGCCGCAGATGCTGCACGATCGCGCGGTCGACGGCCTCGCCGCCCACCGGGATCCGCTCGGCGGTCACGATGTTGCCCAGCGACAGCACGGCGATCTGGGTGGCCGCGGCCCCGCACACCATGATCATGGAGGCCTCGGGCTGCTCGACGGGCAGTCCGCACCCCACGGCGGCCGCGACGAGCGTGTCGACCAGCTCCACCCGCCGGGCCCCGAGCCCCACGAGGGTCTCGATCGCCGCGCGCTGGGCCAGCGGATCCGCGTCGTGCGGGGTGCAGGCGGCGGCCCGCAGCCGGGGCTTGCGGCGCAGGGTGCGGCGGAGCTTCTCGCCGAGCAGATGGCGCAGCATGCGCTGGGCCATCTCGATGTCGACGACGGTGCCGCCGGACACGGGCCGTACGACACGGATGTACGCGGGCGTGCGTCCCGTCATCTTCTCGGCCAGCTCACCGACCGCGATCAGCGCGCCGGTCCGGGTGTTCACCGCGGCGGCGCTGGGCTGGTCGACCACGAGCCCGGAGCGCTTGACGTACACGCGGGTCCTGGCCGCCCCCAGGTCGACGGCGACATGGCAACGGCGTAGCTGGTCCAGACTGACGGTCATGGCGGTACCTCCCGAGAGCAGACCGCGGGCGGCCGCCGGGCGGCGGGCCTCTCTTCTGCATCGTGTGCCGTTCGGGAGGGCCGCGCCCCTCGGGGTGGGCCGGGTGGGGTGCGGCCGGACGGGTGGTCCCGGGCGCGTCGCATCCCGAGAAGCTTGTGCCGCACCCGTGACTGTGCCTGCCGCTGCCTGTCGGGTCAGTGCCCCGACAGGCACCGTTCGCCCCGTCGCGCAAACGCTGCCTGCCAGGCCCTACGTGGTTCCGGTGCCGACGATTCCCCGTACGACCCCCAGGGCCACCAGATCCTGGGGACGCACGCGGAGCTGGTCCGCCGTCGTCCGTACCCGGTCGGCCGGGCGCTTGAGTATGGCGGCGGCGAGCTCGGGTGCGATCACGGAGAAGTAGCTGTCCGGTGTGGCCCAGGTGTTGCCGGGAGCGGCCAGAGCGAGGGCCCCGCCGGAGCCGCCCTCGCCGATCACCAGCGTGGTGACGGGCGTACGGACGGTGGCGACCGCGGTGAACAGATCCGCGATCGCGGCGCCCGCCCCCTGCCGCTCGGCGTCGGCGTCGTTGGCGGCGCCCGGCGTGTCCACCAGGGTCAGCACGGGGACGGACAAGGCGTCCGCGAGGCGGATCAGCCGGGCGGCCGTACGGTATCCGGCCGGGCGGGTCGCGGTGCCCGCCTGGGCGGCGTACGCGATCGTACGGCCGTCGTGGGTGCCGAAGCCGCAGAGCATGCCGTCGTCGGTGCCGCCGCAGCGGTCGCCGCTCAGGGCGGCCCGGCGGGTGAAGTAGGCGTCCAGATAGGCCTGGGCGCGCGGGCGCTCCGGGTCGCGGGCGCGCCGTACGGCGTCCCAGCCGGTGGCCGGGAGGTCCGCCGGGCCCAGCGCCGGGGGCACGGGCGCGGGCTCGGCCGACGGCGCGGTCAGCAGCCCCAGCCACAGGGCCAGAGTCCCCCGCAGCTCCGTTGGTCGTACGACCGCGTCGACCGTGCCCGCCGCCAGCTGCGCCTGAGCCGTGTACGCCGCCGGGTCCGCGTCCTGCGGGCGTACCCGTGAGCCCGCGAAGCCCACCTGGGCGCCCTGCAGGGCCAGCACCACGTCGGCGCCCGCGCCCAGCGTGGCCCAGCCGCCGCCGGTCGTCGGGTCGCGGACCACCGCGAGCTGCGGCAGTCCGGCCGCGCGGGTCAGCGCCGACTGCCGGGCCACGCGCTGGAGTTGGGTCAGCGCGAGCATGCCCTCCTGCATACGGCTGCCGCCCGTCGCGACCAGCGAGACGACCGGCAGCCGGTGCTCACGGGCGTACAAGTGCGCCGCCTCCAGCCGGTCCCCGGCCCGTTGGCCGAGCGAGCCGCCGAGGAAGCCGAACTCGAACGCGATCAGCACGGCCGGGGTGCCGCCCACGGTTGCCCGCCCGCAGACCACGGACTCCTCCTCGCCGGTGCGCTCGGCGGCGCGGGCGCGCGAGGCGCCGTACCCCGCCCACTCCAGCGGGCCGTCCGTCTTGGATTCCCCTGTCGGGTAGGGAAGTTCGGCGAAGGTGGAGTGGTCGGTGACGAGGGCGAGGGCCTCCCGTGCGGTCGGCCGCTCAGGCATCGCCCAGCGCCCGCTTCATGATCTTCCCCATGTCGTTGCGGGGCAGCGCGTCGAGGTGGCGCACGACGCGCGGACGCTTGTGCGGGGCGAGTCGGCGGGCCACATGGTCGGCCAGTTCGTCGGCGCCGGGCGGGGCCTTGGGATCCGCGGGGACGATCCAGGCGACGATCCGCTCGCCCAGGTCGGCGTCGGGCTCTCCGGTGACGGCGGCCTCCCGCACCCCGGGGTGTTCGAGCAGCGCGTTCTCGATCTCGCCCGCCCCGATCTTGTACCCGCCGCTCTTGATGAGGTCGGTGGCCTTGCGGCCCACGATGCGCACGTAGCCGTCGGCCTCGCGCACCGCCATGTCACCGGTACGGAACCAGCCGTCGGGAGTGAAGGCGGCGGCGGTGGCGTCGGGCCGGTTCAGGTACCCGGTGAACAGGTTCCGGCCGCGGACCTGGATCTCGCCGATGCTCTCGCCGTCGTACGCCGTGATCGGCGTGCCGTCCTCCTCGACGAGCCGCAACTCGACACCGGGCAGAGGCACCCCCACCGTCCCCGCGCGCGGCTCCCCGTCCGCGCGCACGCTGGTGTTCATCAGCGTCTCGGTCATGCCATACCGCTCGACGACCCGGCGGCCGGTCGCGGCGGCGATCCGCTCGTGGTCGTGGACGGGCAGCGCCGCCGACCCGGAGACGAGCAGCCGGGCCCGGCCCAGCGCCTTGGCCAGCTCCGGGTCGGTGGGCAGGGCCTCGGCGATGCGGTGGTACATCGTGGGCACGCCGAACAGCATGGTCGCCTCGTCGCCCAGTTCGCGTGTCACGCCGTCCGTGCTGAACCGGCCCAGGTGCCGCACCGCCCCGCCGCGCCGAAGCGGCCCGAGGATGCCGAGCACCAGCCCGTGCACATGGAAGAGCGGCAGCCCGTGCACGAGTACGTCGTCACCCGTCCACTGCCAGGCGTCCGCGAGCGCGTCGAGTGTGGCGGCCACGGCACGGCGGGGGAGGACGGCGCCCTTGGGCGGGCCGGTGGTCCCGGAGGTGTAGACGACGAGGGCGGGATCCTCGTCGCCGACCTCGGCGGGCGCGAACGGCCCCGCTGCCCGCACGTCGACATCGATGCGTTCCAGTTCCCCCACGGGCAGGGGAAGCCCGTCACCGGGCGCGGCCAGCACCAGCGACGGCGCGCTGTCCGACAGGATGTGCCCCAGCTCGCCCTCCCCGGACTTCGGGTTGAGCGGGACGAAGGGTACGCCGGCCGTCAGCGCGGCCACCGCCCCGACGGCGGTCTCCAGGGAGGGCGTGGCCCACAGGGCCACCCTCCCCGCGCCGCCGATCCGCTCGGCGAGCGCACCCGCCGCCGCGGCCAGCTCCGCGTACGTCAGGGCCCGCTCACCGAAGCGCAGGGCGGGCCGCCGCCCGGCCGAGGGATCGGTCAGGGCTGGAAAGAGGGAGGACACGCGGGCACTCCTTGCTTCGGAACGGACTTGCGGACATCAGGACCGTTCCTACACCAGAGCGAGCGAAACCCGCCCCAGGACGAGATTGATACGACGATCTCGACGTGCAGGTCGTCGCCGACTGCCCGAGGAGCTTGCCGTGCAGGTCGTCGTCGACTGCCCGAGGAGCTTGCCGTGCAGGTCGTCGTCGACTGCCCGAGGAGCTCGACGTGCAGGTCGTCGCCGACTGCCCGAGGCGTTCTCCCGGGCCCCTCCCGGTGCGCCAGCCCGTTGACCCCCGCCGGGCGAGGGCGCCGCGGAGATGAGTCGGCCACCCGAGTCGGCCACCCGCACGAACACCCATCCACCCCGAACGGCAGACGCGCCTGTCACCGGTCATCACACCGCACGTCCTCGTTGATCTTGTGGCGAGGGCGGACCGTAGGTTCTCTCGAAAAATGACGACGCAAGCATGTGAATTTTTGTTCCCGTCGGTATGCATCCGATCGAGGTCCGGGGCGCGTGTATGCTCTCGCATATGTTTGCGGGGCAAGGCAAGGCAGGACGCGATCTGGACCGGGCGCGCCTGAGGGCGTGGGAAGTGGTCCGGGACGCCAGCGCACAGGTCGTGCGGAACATAGCTCGCGACCTCGATGACATAGCCGGGATCCCGCTCGAGTGGTATTCCGTGGTCACCCGGCTGGCGGAGGCCGGTGGCACCCTTTCCCAGAACGAGCTGCTGCGACGCTCGCGGTTCAGTCAGAGTGGCGTCAGCAGGCTGGCCAAGCGGATGGAGGAAGAGGGACTGGTCATGCGCCAGCCCTCGGAGCGCGATCGGCGGAACCTGGACGTCGTACTGACCGAGCAGGGGCAGGACGTCTACCTCAGGGTGCTGGCGGTGCACCACTCATCGGTGCAGAAGCACTTCGGCACACGGCTTTCCGACGAGGAGATCGCCGCGCTGACCGTCCTGATGAGGAAGGTGCTCGACGAGCCGCCGGCTGAGGAAGAGACCACGGAAAACCTCGAGCAGTTGCTGCCGTTCGGGCAGACCGTGCTCGCCGTGACGTCCGACTCGACGTCCCTCCGCGACATCACGGCCACCCGGGAGGCTCTCGAACTCCCCCTTCTCCTCGACGCAACCCGTCACGCGACGCCGTCCGTCCTGAACGACCTCCGCGCGCGCGTCCTGACGATGTCACGTCTGATCGACGAGCCGGAGGAGTTCTTCCGGGCCGACTGGGAACTGCATCGGCAGATCGCGGCCTGCTGTCAGAACGAAGTCCTGCGGACGCTCTACCTCGGTCTGCTCGACGCGATCGCTTCGCACCTGATGCGCGTCGTGCAGACGCACAACCTCCGCCAGTACCTCTACGAGCGTCTCGCGGTGCACGCGCGCATCGTCGATGCGGTGGCGAGCGGAGATCCGGAACTGGTCAAGGCGGCGGTGCAAGCCCACGACTACTCCTCGTCCCAGATCTACGAGGCGATGGTCTATGCCGACGACCGACTCCCGCTCGACTCGTAGTGAGCCGAGCGGGAGCGGGCAGCCTTCCCCGGGCGGCCTCCAGCGTGGACCGGAGAGGTTCACTCCTCGCCGAAGAGGGGCTCATCACCGAGTTCGAGCATCAGGGTGACTCTGGTCGAGTCATCCACGGCGCGTGTGATGTGCCCCTTCCCCGTGGTGTCTTCCACGAGGATGATCTGTCCAGGAGGGACCGTCCGCCGCTCTCCTGTGCTGACTTCTATCTCGACCCCGCCGAACAGCGGCACGATCAGTTGGCGCCGCGGTGCGTTGTGCGGTGTCGTGGACGGGGCCTCCTCCTCCACACGCCGCCAGACCAAGCCCCGCACCGCGATCTTCTCCGACCACCAGGCAACAGACGTCGACACGTTGGAACGCCGACGCCCGCCTGGTATCCGGACTTCCTCGAAGTGACTCTCACCTGCGGCGTCGCTGAATACACGCAGAATGACCGGCTGGGCGTTCCCGCCCGTGAGGCCATCCTCTGTCTCGAAGTCAGATCGTGAACGCTCCGTGCCGGAGGGCTGCACACCGCTTCGTGTGTTGTCCGGGATTTCCGCCACGCTTCAGTCTCCTCTTGCCGCGTTGTCCGACGTGGTTCCGGGCAGTCGGCCCAGGTGAGCCTCGGCCACCTGCCCCGCGCTCAGAACGTCGATGCCGGGGTGTTCGATGGCGTGCTCCAGTACTCGACGGAGCGCCGCCATGCGCTCCGGGTCGACCCCGGTCACGAATGGATGGACGATCAGCGTGACCAACCCACCGCGATCCGCGGCCCCCTCGATCAGTTCGATCCAGTCCTCGGCGAGCCGGCCGGGCTCCCGTGGGCCGTCGGTCCGCATCTCGTACTGCCAGAAGTCGATCATGTCCCAGGTCCACGGGACGGACACGAGGCCGTTGGACAGCGTCATGATCGCGGGCGTGGTGCCCGGAGTGCCGGTGTCGGCGTCGATGCTGCTGTCGATCCGGTACCCGAGTTCGCTCAGCACCTCGAGAGTGCGACTGCCCCGGTAACCCCCCGGCGCGCGGAACGCCACCGGATCGAAGCCGGCCAGTCGCAGGGCTGCCGTGCCGTCCCACAAGAGCTGTTCACGGGCTCGGTCGTCGAGGTCCTCGGCCCAGCGTTCGTGTACCCAGCCGTGCAACCCGACCTCGTGACCTGCCGAGGCGATCCGCTCGATCACATCGGGATGGTGCAGGGCGTTCCATCCCTCGACGAAGAAGGTCGACCGCAGATGCAGTTCGGTGAACAGCTCGAGGAAGGCCGGTACGCCCAACCGGAGTCCGGGTTCGTCCAGATCGGGGCGAGCCGCACGCCCTCGGCCGACCGCGAGCGCCATGCCGAGATTGTCGACGGTCAGGCACAGCGTGCCCTTTCGGGTAGAGACAGCTCGCATGCAGGCCCTCCTTGCTCTTTGCTTGGCGATCCGGTGCTGGGGTGGTCTGTGAGGTCGCTGCTGCATGTCCGGTGTGTGTACGACCGGTGACCTGCGCATCACCCAAACACTGTGCGAACGATAGCACTATTGCATGCGGCATGGATCTACTTTGGGTATTGTATGACGCTGCAAGCATTGGTAGCGTCCCTCCCCAGCGGTCCTCCAGGAGGTGCCGCCGATCTCGTTGTGTGCGATGACGCCACCCCCAACTTCCGCAAGCGGTGCGGTGGAGGGGAAGGGCGGCGGTGAGGAGTGATCGTGGACGTCGGTCAGTGCGCGCATCAGTTACTACGGTTCACGGGACCGCGCGGCCTACGCCGAGGAGCGCGGCTCGTTCAGTGCGGACTTGGTGGACCGGCCACGCCTCGTCGGTGACCCCTTTGTGACGACGGCGCTGACCGCCGACGCGCATCGATTTTCCGGAAGGGGACGGCTCGCGATCCCTGGCAATCGCGACGCCGCTGCCCGTGAAACCGGGAATCCGGGATCGCCACCGTCAATCGGCGCGCGCCGGGCCGGGCCTTTCTCGGGGTGCCGCGACGGCTGGACAGAGCTCTTGCCGGCCGGTCCATTGCCCGCGCCGCGACGACGACAGCGGTAGGACGCCACCTCGCGGAACGGCGGTCCGGGGGTGGCTCGGACCGTCTGAGCCAGGCATTACCCACCAAAGCGCGGTCACCAGCGAGCCGCCGATCCACGCGCCTTTCTGAACGATCACTCGACCACACGCCGAGACGTCGTCAGTACCGGGCCCCGATGCGCCGGGCCCCGATGCACCGCCCGACTGGACGGTCTTGGTCCCGGTGCGGTGACGCGATCGCAACACGGCACCGGGACCACTCTCAAACCTCACGGCTGTCCCGCAAGGGCAACCGGACAAGCACAACTGCGCCGACCCGGACGGCGGGTCGTCCTCCCTCATGAAAGCGGAACAAACATGTCCCTGTCGCACGCCGACGACGACGCGCGCCCACGAGCACGTGAAGCTCGTCGGGTCATCCTGGCCACGCTCATCGGCACCACGCTCGAGTGGTACGACTTCTTTCTCTACGCGACCTGCGCGGTGCTGGTGTTCGGTCCGCTGTTCTTCCCCGCGGGGAATTCGGTGGCCGGGCAGCTGGGAGCCATGGCGACGTTCACCGTCGGCTTCCTGGCGCGCCCGCTCGGCGGCATCATCGCCGGACACTTCGGTGACCGTATCGGCCGCAAGCGGATGCTCGCCCTGACGCTGACGATCATGGGCCTCTCGACCGTCGGTGTGGGTCTGGTGCCGACCTACGCCCAGGTCGGGGTGTGGGCTCCGGCGCTGCTGGTGACCATGCGCGTCATCCAGGGCCTCGCCATGGGCGGCGAGTGGGGCGGTGCCGTCTCGATGGCCACCGAGCACGCGCCGCCGAACCGCAAAGCCCTCTACGCCGCCGCGCCGGCTGTCGGGCCCGCAGCCGGGCTGGTGCTGGCGAACCTCGTGCTGATCGGGCTGGGCGACGCCACCGGGAAAGCCTTCACCACCTGGGGCTGGCGGATCGGCTTCGTCGGCAGCATCGTCCTCGTCGCGGTCGGTCTGATGGTCCGGCGTCAGCTGGCCGAGAGCCCCCTGTTCGAGGAGTCGGTCGCCAGGGAGCCGGAGGCGGTGCCCGTGCTGGAGGTTCTCCGCTCGCACGGCGGCACGCTCCTCAAGACCGTCTTCGTCGCCGGCATCCCGGCGATCTCCACTTACATGGTCAACGTCTTCATGCTGGGTTACGGCACGAAAACCGACGGCTACGACCATTCCTCGCTGTTGTGGCTCTCGATCGCGATCAATGGTGTCTCCGTGGCCGTGCAGGTCTACACCGCGCGGCTCGGCGACCGCTTCGGTATGTGGCCGGTGCTCGTGACGGGTGCCGTCTTTCAGGTGGTCACGGCGTTCCTTCTGTTCCCGCTGTTCGACTCCGGCGACTTCATGCTCGCGGCTCTTGCGAGCATGATCGTGATCACGCCCGCCGTCTGCTCGCTGGCCGTCGTACCGGCGTTCCTGACCGAGCAGTTCCCGGCGAAGATCCGGTACACGGGCATCTCGATGGCGTACCAGATCGGCTCCATCGTAGGCGGCGGGTTCGCACCACTGATCGCGGATGCCATCTTCGCCGCGACCGGGAAGTCATGGTGCATCGGGGCATACATGGCGGGGGCGAACGTCCTGGCCGTGGTGTGCCTGATGCTGCTGCGCAAGAAGCCCGCGTGGAAGGTGGAGGCGGAGGAGAAGACGGCGGGTGCGTCGCCCGCCCAAGCCGACGGCCGCGACCTCGTGGGCGACGTGCCTGCGTCGGGTGGCTGACCGGAACAGCGCAGTTGAACTGACCGCGCGGCTGTGGCCGAGGGCTGATGGATGACCTGGCGCTCCGTCAGCCGCGGTCTGGCGGAGGGTTGGGGCAGTCCGACATCGTCGTCTGGCTGCTTGCGCTCCGGTCGGCGACAACCCGACCTCATGACGATCTGGGTGGTCCGTCGCGTGTGTGGCCACCGTTTGACCGCTGTTGCGTCTGTGGCAGATCACCGTGACATTGCCTGCTGATGTTGACCAGCACACCCAATATCAGTGCGTGCGCAAGCATGATTATTGGGAGATCAGCGGCGAGCGCCGGACCCTCCAGCTCGGCTATCCGTATCAACTCTTACCGGCAAGGGAGTCGTGAATCAGGCATGGTGACATCCAAAGAGAATGATTTCTACGAAGTGATCGTGGTCGGTGGCGGCCCAACCGGCTCCGTCGCCGCCACCGACCTGGCCCTTCGCGGGATCAGGACCCTGGTACTCGAAAAGACGGATGGTTCCGTTCCCGACGCGCGTGCCACAGCGATCAACACTCGCACGATGGAGCTCATACGCCGGTTCGGTGCCGAGGAAGAGCTGCGAAACTGCGGCTGGCCGCGCGACCGCGCCCTGGACGTCGTCTACGGCCCGGGGGTGTACGAGCCCGAGATCGCGCGGATCCCGTGGCCGTCGATCGCCGACGCTCCTCCTTCCGAGTACAGCCCGACCGCCTATCAACGCTGCCCGCAGCGATGGCTGAACCCGATCCTCGCCCGCATGGCGCAGGGGCAGCCCCTGGTCGATTTCCGGTTCGGGTGGGAGGTGAACTCCTTCGAGCAGGACGACGACGGGGTCACGGTCCAGGTGAAGGACGAGGAGGGGCGAACCCACGCCTTCAGGGCTCGTTACCTGCTCGCCTGTGACGGGGCCCGCAGCAGCGTGCGGAAGGCACTGGGTATCGGCGCGGAGGTATGGGACGAAGTGGGGCACTCGGTGGAGGCCCTGATTCGCAGCCCCCAACTGGCCGAGGCTTACCCGGTGAAGACCTGTGGCCATTACACACTCATCGAGCCGAGCGGCATGTCGGTGTCGCTGTGGCCGCTCGACGACGCCGACCTTTTCCGCGTGACCCTGATGGTGCATCCGCAGGGCGGGACCCAGGAGGACATCGCCGACGCCGTCCGCAGGCTCGGTGGCGATCGCGAGGTGCGGTTCGAGTTCCTCAGCGGTGTCTTCCCGTGGACGAACAAGATAGGGATGCGCGAGCGCTTCCGTGCCGAGCGGGTATTCCTTGTCGGGGACGCTGCCCACAGCATGCCCGTGACCGGCGGGTTCGGGATGAACACCGGACTGCTCGACGCGGTCGACATCTCGTGGAAGCTGGCCGCCGTTCTGCACGGGTGGGGACACCCCGCCTTGCTGGACAGCTATGAGCTGGAACGCAAGCCCAGCTCCGCCCGGACAGCTGCGCTCGCGGCCGAGGTCTACCGCGACTGGCAGGCGATGAAGGACCACATGCGGGAACTCGCGGTGAGGCCGCTGAAGGGGACGAGCCCGGAAGCGGTCGCGACGAGGAAGGAGCTCGGGGAGCTCCTGCTCAAGGTGTTCGGCCGTGAGTGGAACTCGATCGGAGGCGCGCTGGGCTACCGGTACGAGAACTCGCCGATCTGCGTTCCGGACGGCACCGACGCTCCGCCGTACGCGTTCCACACCTACATCCCGACGGCCCGCCCGGGGCACCGTGCTCCGCACGCCTGGCTGCCCGATGGGTCGTCCACCCTCGACCTCTTCGGCGACGGATCGGTCCTGCTGTGTTTCGGCCGACCGGTGGCCGACGCCGACCCGCTCCTCGCCGCGGCGCGTTCGCGCGAGGTCCCGTTCAAGGCCGTGGAGATCGACGAGCCGGCGGTGGCGGCCCTCTACGGACGCGCGTTCGTCCTGGTCCGGCCTGACGGGATGGTGGCGTGGCGGAGCGACGAGCTTCCGGCCGATCCGGGTCGGCTGATCGACACGGTCCGAGGCGCACGCCTGGCGGTGGGCGACCACAAGCCCGCCCCGCTGTCGACGGCCTGAACGGTACTCGGAAGCAATCAACAGTGAGCCGATCGCACCTGGAAGAGACCGTGGCTCATGTGGGTCGAGGGTCGTCGCGGTTCCCGGCGAGGTTGTCAGCGGAGAGGCGGCCAGTCGCTGACCGTGGTCCGCTGCAGCAGTCCCCAGGTGAACTCGGCGACGACCTCCCGCCGCACGCCCCGCGCGTCCAGTGCGGTGAATGCCAGGCCCCAGCGAGTGGGGGCCGTGCCCTCCAGGGGGCGGGCAGGGGCGTAGGCGCGGGCCGCCTCGTCGACCGTGCAGGACCAGGGGGTCAGGTCGTCGAGGGTCTCCAGCTTCGGGGTGGGTGCGCCCGGCGCCCGAACCAGCCACTCGTTCCACGCCACCCCGTTGGGCGCCACCAGGACCTCGAAGCGCAGGTCCGGCCAGAGGGGCACCGGCCAGAGCAGGACGTCGCAGGTCAGGTCACCGATCCGGCGCGAGGTCGTGGACTCCGGTTCGCCGAGGACGGAGCGGATGAGGGTCACCCCGCTCGAGCGAGGCCCAGAGTGGGGGAGGGAGGGGGAACTGGCGTGCGGGGCGTGCAGCATGGCCTGCCAGCGGCGGTTCGCCTCGCGCATCTCGGCGATCGAGACGCCCAGCTCATGGCGGGCGTCCTCGACGAGGTCCGGATTGTGGTCGGCCATGCGGCGCAGCAGGACCAGCTGGAAGTCAATGGGAGTGAAGGGGCCGGTGGGGCGCTTCGCGGACGGCATGCGGCCCATCCTGGCGCACGGCACGGCACGGCACGGCACGGCACGGCACGGCACGGGCACCCGCACCAGCCCCGCCCCGGCACCGGCGCCACCACCGCCCCGCCCCGGCACCGGCGCCACCAC
>CBFHCJ010000056.1:0-17802 GCA_965654005.1 uncultured Streptomyces sp.
GTCTTGTGGGGTGCTGTGTGGCTCTGGCGCTCTTCTCCTTGTCCTACCCTCGCGCGGACTTAACGGGGGTGGCGTCCGCGCGAGGGCGGGTGGACTTCTTCTTGGCTGTCGATCGCCGCGTGCCCTTGCCCTGGCGTGCTGCGGCTGCGGCTGCGGCGATCTCGCCGGGGTGGGGCGCGGACACGATCAGGCGGCCGGGTCGTAGGCGATCTTGCGGAGCCCGGTGACGTCGTAGACGATCCCGGCGTGGTAGCCGAAGCAACCCACGTCCCAGCCCTCGACCTTCTCGGTCAGCTTGTCCAAGCGGGTCAGTCCGCTGTTCCAGACGTGGACCGCGTTGGGGTCGGCCACGATCGAGTTGGACGCGGCGGCGCTGGTCGCACCCAGGGAGTGCGCCGGCTCGAAGCGATAGCCGCCGATCTCGATGAACGAGTACTTGGACCCGACGACGCCGTTGCGGTTCTGCGGGTTGATGATCGGGTAGAGCGGGTCGCCGTCGGCGTTCTCGGCGGCGGCCAGCGCCTTGTAGAGATCGACGTGGCCGAAGCCCTTGGTGAAGCGCGTGCCGTCGGCGATGAACTGGAGCCCGACCAGGCCGGCCTGGATCGCCTTGCCTGCCACCTTGCCGTCCGCGCCGGCAGCGATCGCGGCAGTCAGGTCGGCGATCGTGCCGGCCACAGCAGCGATGAGCGCGGCGGTCTTGGCCTCCAGCGCGATCGTGTAGGACCGATCGAACTCGGCCCAGATCAGACCGGACACGGCCGGGTTGCCGCCCTGGTCGCCCACCTCACGGGTGATGTGGACCTTCCCGGAGACAGCGGTCGGCGTGACGGTCGCGCCGATCACGGTGATCAGGTCGCCGTCCGTCGGGTCGACGCCCTCGACGTGGTCGTCAACGCCGACGTCGGTGTTGGCCCGGTCGAGCTTGGAGTAGAAGAACGGCGTGATGTCCGACAGGCCGCCCTTGTGGAACGTGTCGTACAGGGGCGACGTCGGGACGGGTGCCTGGCCCAGGAACATGTCCGGTCGGTACTGCGCCGGGTTGACCTGGGCAGTGTCGCCGGTGTCGACGAACTGGCGAGGCTTGTCGTAGAACTCCTTCGTGAAGGTCTTGACGCGCTCCAGCGCGGCCTGGTCGCCATCCTTTGCGGCCGACAGGAGGTCGGTGGCGAAGTCGAAGCCGGACGGTGCGGGCTCGGAGCCAGCAAAGCGGTACATCGACTCCTCGGCGACCTGGAACTGCTGGCCGCCTGCGGCCGGGGCCTTGATCTCGCCCAGGGCCTTGATCTGGGCCTCCAGGGTGGTGACCTGCTCGGCGAGGGCGACGCCCTCGGCGGCGGTGAACACCTTGTCGTCTTCGGGCATCTTGTTCTCCTTCTTGCTGGTTGGCACCGCTGATGCGGCGACGCTGGTGACCTTCGCGTTCTCGAAGGCCGGGAATGGGGTGACGCCCAGGTGCTGGATCGTGCCGCTGGTCGCGTTGTAGATCCCGTTGTCGTCGACCTCGTAGCCGACGCCCGATGCCAGGCCGACGGACATGCCGTCGTAGACGCCGGCCTCGGCCAGGCTCAACATCTCGTCGCCGCGAGCGCCCTTGGCCACGGAGATCGCCGCCTCGATCCCGCCCTCGATTTCGGTGAGGGTGGCCAGGCCGAACGCGCGGCTGAAGTCGTGGCCGTCGAGCACCTTGACCTGCTCGCCCCAGGTCAGGACGCCGGGCCCGAAGGTCCAGCCGTTGCCGACGTCGCCGAACGGCAGCGCCAGGCCACGGATCGTGCGTGTCTCACGGTCGACCGCGAATGCCACGGTGTGGGGGTTGTCGACGAACACGATCTGGTCAGGCATTGGCGTTCTCTTTCTTGGGTGCGCCGGTCTCGATCGGGGCCGGCGGGGTGGTTGTGGAACGTGCGACGACGTCGGCGATCTGGTCGGCGGTGAGGGCCGGCTTTCCCTCGGCCAGCCGGATCTCTTCGAGGGTCATCGCGCCGGTGCGCAGGCCGACCTCGTACGCCTGGAAGCGGGCCAAGGTGTCGGCCTGGTAGAACTCGTCGAGCTTGTGGCGCACGACGTAACCGCGAGGGGTTACGTCGTCCATCGAGAGCCGGCCGGCCATGGCCTTGAGGTAGGGGTTGTCGACGAACTGGATGAAGTCCTGTTTGCGATCCCAGGCGTTGAAGTACGTCCGCGAGGTCGTCGAGACGCTGAAGCGTTCGCCGTCCAGGCCGCTGGCCCGGGCGATTTCGAGGATGGCGTCCTTCTTCATCTCGGACATCTGGAGTTGCTCGGGGCTCCAGCCCAGGGCTTTGAGTTCCAGAGCGCCGGGGACGTAGCCCGTCACGTTCTTCTGGCGTGCCTGGAACCAGTTGTCCAGCAGTGTCTGGATCTCCTCGGCCGACATGGTGTCGTGGCCGTCCTTGGGCGTGAAGTAGGTGGCGGGCGGGAGACCAGCGGCGACGCGGCTGGTCATCGCGGCGAGCGCGACGCACGTCCGGATCGCCTGGGCGCCGGCGGTCAGGAGACCCGGGTTGGGGGATTCGATGCGGATGATGGCGCTGTCGGCTGCGTGCACCTGGTAGGTGCCGGAGCCGGTGGCCGTCTTGAACACACGCTGCTGCGGCTGTGCCGTCCAGGTGGACGGGTCGAGCCGCACGACCTGGGCTGGCTTGCCGTGCCAGCCGGTGTGCGTGATTCCCAGGACCGCGAATTCGTCGAAGAGCATGTCCTCGGCGACGCGTGTCCAGGTAACCGAGGGTGCGCGGTCGGCCTCAGGCTGCTGCAGGAGCGACCAGCCGCCGGCCAGCGGTTCGCCGGTCGCCTCGTTGACCAGTTCCATGACCAGGCCGCCGAGAGAGCCGGCGATGACGTCGCGCGCCATCTTGACGGCCGGCACGCTGATGGCCAGAGCGCGCGGGACGCGACGGGTGCCCATGATGTAGTCATCCAGGGTCGGCAGGCCGTACAGGACGCCGGGATCGATGTCGACGCCGAAGACCGGGCCGGACGTCGCAGCCTCCAGGGCCAACGGTGCCCGCCAGGCGGCTAGTGCGTTCTGAACTCTTCCCACGGCTGCAATCCTGAGGCCGCGTGCCGTCGACAACCTCACTTCTGGCCGGACTTGCGCGAGGTACGCAAATGACTTGCGTTCCCAGCGAAAATCAGGCTCCGGACGGCAGCATGAAACCGACCTTGCTTGTCGGTTTGTTGCGCGCGTCGCCGGCTGCCCACACGGCGGCCTTGATGCCGTCGAGCCGGCCGTAGGACGCCACGCGCAGCCCGTCGGCGGTGCGAGTCGTGCGCAGCTCGGTCACCTGGCTCGTGAGGTAGTCGCCGCCATCGTGACGGAAGTGGCGCTCCCCCAAGAAGCGCGCCAGGTCTTGCACGGCCCGCGACCCGGTGCGCTCGCCGGCCGTGACCTTGAACGTCCGCAGGGCTGGGTCCTCGGCGATCGACGCACCCACGGTTACGACGCCACGGAAGCCGGACTCCCTGAGCGCGTCGGCTGCGTCCGCGACGCTCGCGTGACCAGAGACCGACACAACGACCAGGCCGGCCACTGTTGGCCAGGCCAGAGACAGGGACGCGCCCTGGCTGACCCACGACTCGATCGCCGCGCCGGCCGGCGCACCCGTCGGCCTGGTGGCGGTCAGCGCGCTCCAGGACTCCTCGTCGATGAACTCCTGGCCACGCGCCGACCGGGTCACCTTCAGGTCCCACAGGTTGAGGTACTGGGCCGCGAACGACGCCACCGGGTCGGGGTCGTCGACCTCGGGGTGTTCGGCCTTCTCGACGGCCTCGGCGTACTTGGACTCGATCATGAGCCGGCGGTCTTCAGACCAGTGCGGTGACGCGGCACGCCAGACGTCGGGGTTGCCCCACTGCTCGCGGTCGAGGTCGAACGGCACGCCCCAGAGCAGCAGCGCCGACCCGGGCGACGCGATCGTCAGGGCGGTCGAGATCTGACCACGCATCATGGAGCGGGCCTTGCGGTGGGCGGTGGACGTGATGACCACCTGCGGGCTGATCCGCTCCATGGTGGCCGGCTCCAGGCCGTCGGACACGGTCTCGGGCTTCACGTCCCAGCCCTCGTCCACCAGGGCCAGGGTGACGTCGTACCCGTAGACGGCCGTCTGGGCGCGCACGAGCCAGCGGTGACCGGCCGGGGTCTCCACGGCTTCCTTGCCGTTCGCACGTGACACGGTCCAGCCGGCGGTGTCCTCAGCCCACCTCCAAGCCTTCTGCTGCACCTCGCGGCAGATCGCGATGTCAGAGCCGGTGTGCATGACTAGCTGCTCTTCGCCGAAGAGGTCAGCGCCGGGGCCGATCCGCCAGAGGGAGCCCTCTCGGAGCCACACGGACTTGCCGGCACGCCGTGGGCCGGACATGAGGAACTTGCGATGGCAGAGGCTGCCGTCGGCACGGTGCTCCAGTTGCCGAACGATCGCGAGGCGCTGCCACCAACGCAGCGTGACGCCGCGCTCGGCCTCGGCCCAGGCGATGAGGTCGTGACCGTAGGAGCCGGTCGCGTCGGCCGGCGGCGGCGACATGTACAGGGGCGGTGACGCATCCTCAGGAACGTGCACGAACTCACCCAGCCACGGCCACGCCTCGACGTCGGCCAGGAAGGCTGCCCAGGTCAGTCCCGGCCGGATCTCGATGGTGTTGCCCCGACGTCGATTTGCCCGCACAGGCACGGCCATGTCGAATAGTGGCTCCTGCTGACCCTCAGGGAGAGAGAAGGGAAGAGCGGGGTCTCTCCGGACGCCGGTCGCGTCGGAAAAATCGGCGTCGGTGTAGCCACGGAGTTGATCGTTGATCTCTCGCAGCGCGTCGCGTCGACCCTTCTCGCGGCTGGCCTCGTGGCTCGACCCATCGCTGCATGCCTTGTGCTCGGGCTGCCAGTTGGACGGGACCATGGTCAACTCGGGGTACGCCAGCCTGGACTTGATGTGCCCGACGACCCATTCGTCCGACAACCTCACGGTCTCGCCGCACTTGCCGCACGGTGCAGGCAGCCACTGCGCCACGATGCCTCGCGCCTGCCCAACGGCACGCCCCGACCACGAGCCATTGAGCGGGTCGCGCGTCACGGCCGACCACCTGGCCGCGTGACGATCAGGCGGTAGGCCGACGACTCCTGGCCCAGCCAGCCTGCTGTCACTGCTCGACGTATCGCCTGCGACAGCGTGGAGCCACGAACGCCGAGAGCCGTGGCCAGGTGTCCAGGTGGCAGCGCGACAGTCCCGGTGGTCGGGTCGGCGTTCGCTGCGGCATAGAGCGCAACGGCGACCCACAACGGTGCCTGGTGGGAGGTGGCCCACGACTCAGCGATGGGGCGCTGTGTCGGCTGTCCTGCCATGGTCGGTCTGCCTTTCGGTTGGGATCTCTTGCAGTGCTCTTCGGTGCGGTATCTCATGGGGCGGGTATTGATGAAGCGGAACGCCTAGCGGCGTGCAGTAGGGGCCTGTTAACCGCCCCCTAGTGGTCCCCCCGTATGTGGCTCGATCACTCGCTCGGGGTTGCCGAGTAGCGCCCTGTCGGCTGACAGGTCGCTTATGGTGAGTGAGCGGCGGCCGCCCGCATGATCAGTGCGGGTCTGCGGCGCTCACGGCCAGGAACCGCGCCTCTGGCCTCTTGTCTCGTTACCTGGTCACTACGCCAGGCGGCCCCTTGCAGGGCTCTCGGTTCCGCTGAGTTGGTCTGACACCTCTCGGTGCCGGCCGGTCGCGCGTTGCTCGCTCCACCGGCCATGGATTGTCAGATGCTCACGTTCGGCGCGATCCCCCCTCGACGTCCTGAACTGGCGTTCATGGAGCCACAGCCCTGCCAATCGGGATTGGCCGTCGTGGCGCTCAGGGTGGGCAGCACCAGGCGCTGTTCGGCCTGGGGTGCGCAGACGAGTTGGGAGCCGCCACGCGGCCGCCGGCGGGCCTGCCAGGTCGTGCCGCACTCGGGGCACGACCACAGGTAGGCGACCTGGTAACTGACGGTCACCACAGCGCCCCCTCGACGTCGGCCGCTGATTCGAGCACACACCAGTCAGAGTTGGTCCAGGAGTCACCATGGCCACGGGACGGGAACATCCCGTGGCCGCAGCCGTCGTCCTTGGTGTGGAATCTGACGGTGTTGTCCGAGTTGCGAGTGACGGCTCTGACGCGGGTCAGGAACCTGGTCCCATAGGTGGCCCCAGCCGCGATGCGCTCCTGGATCGTGGAGTTGTGCTTGGGCCGTTGGGGGTCGTACATCTGCTGCCAAACCAGGGAGCCGACGTCTGGCATCCAGCCGTCGAGAGTGCTGCTCACCACGGCAGTTGCCCGTAGTGGGATGAAGTCGGGTCGTCGCACTGGCCGTCGTCTGAGAGGCACCCATGGACGTGCAACTCGGCCAGGCAGACGGTCGTACCGTCACAGTCCCATTCCGCTGGCCGGGGGCTCATGCTTCGCTACCTCGAGCGGAGGTAACCACGGTTACGTGCGCCGAGCTCACGCCCAGGCGCTGCGCCTCAACCGTCATGATCCAGGTGACCAGGTCGGCGTAGGTGTCTTTGCGACGCTGCCGGAGTTGGTCCAGGTGCGCCTGCTCGCCGGGCTTGGGCTCACGGTCGCCCAGGGCGGCCTTGATCGTCCACAGCGCCAGGTCCGCGTCGTAGTAGTTGCCGGCCGCCACAGCCAGCCAGGCCCCGTTGTCGTCGGGGATCTCGATGCCCTCGGGCAGCGGGGCCGTCATGACTCTTCCTCGCACTTGCGGCAGTCGTCGTTCGGCTCTACGTCGCACGTGTGCTTCGTGTGCTTCCAGCAGTAGTGTTTGCCGCCGACCTCCTGGCCCTCGGAATCCGTCCAGGCGTCGACGGCCTGGCCGTCGTCGGCGAAGAACCCGAAGTCGGAGAAGTCGCCTGTCTCTGCGCCACAGCCGGGCTCGTCGCAGACGACCTTGGCACCAGGAACGCTGACGATCATGCGCCGACCTCCCGCACCGTCCACCAGGTGAGCCCGTGGCTCGATCGGCTGTAGACCTGCTCTTTGGCGACGCGCTGCCTGCGGCCGGTCACGCGTACCTGCTCGATGGCTTGCTCGATGGCCTTGGCGAAGTCGGATGCCAGGATCATGCGACACCGCCCTGGATGGCGGTGACGACTGCGGCCATTGCCTGGCTCTCGATCGATGCGGCTGCGTCGTAGTCGGCCTGCCTTGCGGCGGTGACGTCTTGCGCGTCGGCCAGTTCGTCGCCGGCCTTCTCGCGTCGGACGCTTGCTGCGGCTGCGGCCTGGATCAGTGCCACCAGTTCGTCGGTCACAGTTCGACCTCCCTGTGGGTGGCCCCGACGGTGGCGCTCTGCGCCACAGCCACGGCCAAGCGTGCGTGAATGTCGGCCAGTTTCAGGTGCAGGCCGATCAGTTGATTGAGCCCACGCTCTGGCGTGGCTGCGGTGCCGATCTTCTCTGCAAGGCGCTCGACGCGTTCGGCGTGATGCATTGCCTCGTCGCGGTGATAGTCGACCTTGTCGCCGGCTGTGGGTATGTCGGTATGCGTGTCAATCGCTGTCATGCGAATCAGTAAGGCAGACACAATTTGCAAAACGCGTTCGACACGCCGTAACTAGACTAGATTTGTGTTCATGACAGCGGATCAGATTTCAACCACACGTACGTCTCGCGTCGACTGGAAGATCGCCAAGGCTGTTCGCCTGGCCGTCATGGACAGCGGGCGGCAACAGCGCGAGATCGCGTTGCAGGCCGGCATGCATCCGTCATCGTTCAGCAAGTCCATGCAAGGCGAACGCCCGTGGCGCGCGGAGGAAGTCCTCCGAATCGCGGCTGCCACGGGCGTCCCTGTTACTGACCTGCTCCCCCACTTGGACTCGAACCAAGAACCCTCCGATTATCGACCTGCGCAGGTCAGAGCACTGCCGGGCCGTCATCTGAGTCTCGTCTCGTAGCACGAATTCAAAACATGAGGAATCCCTCAAGTAACCTACTGGTAACGGTAGGGAGAACCGGAGCATGGTTGTTGGGGGAAAGATCGTGAGCGACGCATGGGCCGAAGCACTCGGCGCGTACTTCGAGGCGATGCGGGCGGCGAACCGATCGCCTGGCACGGTGAAGTTGCACCGCCACTATCTGGCGAAGCTGCGTGACGCTCACCCGAACCCATGGGCCGTCGGCCTGCGGGATCTCACCGGCATGCTGGCCAACCCGAACTGGCAGGGCGACGCCAAGAAATCGGCACGCACCGTCTATCGCGGGTTCTACCGATGGGCGCACGGCACGGGCCTGGTAGATGTCGACCCGGCCGTAGTGCTGCCGGCCGTCTCGGTGCCTACCGGCACGCCCAGGCCCACGCCCGAACTCCTTGCCAAGCGCGTCATGCACGACCTGGACAGGCGGATCAGGTTCATGGCCATGCTCGCCGGCTACGCCGGCCTGCGCGCCGCCGAGATCGCCGTGGTCCACCAGGACGACTACAGCGACGGCCGGCTGCGTGTGCACGGCAAGGGCCGCAAGATCCGTACCGTCCCGATCGTGCAACCCGATCTCGCGGCCTTGCTCGACGAGGTGAAGGGGTGGGCGTTCCCCGGCCGGATCGACGGGCACCTGGCACCTGGCACCGTCTCGCGCTACCTCTCGGATGCGATCCCTGGCCCATGGACCGGGCACACGCTGCGCCACCGTGCAGCGACCAGGGCCTACGCCGGCACGCTCGACCTGCTGGCGGTTGGCCAGATGCTCGGGCACGCACGGGTCGAGACCACGCAGCGCTACGTGTTGGTCGCGAACGACTCGCTGACGGCCGCCCTCGCCGCTGCGGCCGCCTGAGAACTGTCATCTTCCAGTTGACAGCAAATCGACGCATGGCCCACACTCGGCAGTGGGTTTCCATTACAGCGATTCGTACGCGTTAGAGAGTGAGATCATGGCAGCGAAGCGAGAGCGTGAGACCACCGAGTACGCCGGCATGGTGCGCCGCATCGTCCTGGCCCACGGTCGACGTGTGGCCGACGCCGATGAGGTCGACCTGGCCGAACTGGTCGCGATCCGCGACGTCCTGGAACAGGCGATCGCCACGGCCGTGCATGGCCAACGCGAGAACCACGGGGCATCGTGGGCCGACGTCGCCCGTGGCCTGGGCACGACTCGCCAGTACGCCCAGCGCGTCTATGGGGCAACGGCATGACCGGCGGCCAGGACGACCTCCAGGCGCTCCGAGATCTCGTCGGCGAACGCCAGGCAGCGGTGGCCGACTTCGACGCCAGGGAACGCGACCTGGTGAAGCGCCTCCGCGAACAATCCTTGGGCGGCTACTACTCGTACCTTTCAGTGCCTTGGGAGGACATCGCCCAGGCGCTCGGGATCAGCCGGCAGGCCGTGATGAAACGGCACGCCGACGCCCTGGCAGCAGCGGACCCGACGAGTTACAGGCATCGCCGGCGCTGGGACGCTGGCAAGCCCCGATCGCGGTAGTAACCCCGATTACGTCACTCGGCCGAGTGCGGCCGCTGCTCGACCGTTACCGCCGTGCCCATGAGTGTGGCCCCCGCCGCGTCGCCCAGCATGCCGCCCATGGACGTGCCGAAGTTCGCGATCTGTAGACCGACGATCGCATTGCCGCCCTTCGCGGAGGCGGATCGGCGCACGCCCTCTAGCGCCTCGCGGAATGCGTCGACACCCTTGGCTCGTGCGGTCTTGCCCGATCCGCTTCCGACGTCGGCAACGATGCCGTGCGCCGCGACGGTGACGTACCCAGGCAGCTCGGGGAGCGTCGTCACGAACTCTGGTGCAACAGTTGGCTGGTCGCTCATGGGCCGACCCTATCGGCTGCAAGACGTAACAAGGGTTACCTGGACGCCGGCGTCTAGGTAACCCTTGTTACGTCTTGCTCGAGGCGGCGATCAGGCGTCGGTGTTCTCCACCCGGTAGGTGGCTGCGCCTGCGACCAGGCCGGCTCCCCCGGCAATCAGGAACTCTCCGGGATTGGTGCTGCCGTCTGCCCAGAGCCCACCCAGGGTGCCGGCGGCCGCGAATAGACCGGCGGTGATGGCCTTGCGGAACGTCCGTCGTGCGGGGATTCTCATGCGGCTACTGCCTCTCCTTGCGGGATGCGGGCGATGGATGCCCAGATCATCAGGTGGTCGCTGAGCGCCACGCTCTGCGCACGGGTGACGTAGAACAGGACGGGGCGGGTGCGGTGGACGTAGATGCCGTCGATGCGAGCCCCCGGCTTGGTCCGCCTGATCCAGCCGGTGAACGTGGCGAGTGTCAGCCCGTAGGACTTCCATGCCGTCTCGGCGCTGTCGACGTAGCCCTGATCGTTGAACGCCTGGCGCCGCACCCACTCGTCGCTGTTGGTGTCGACGGCGTAGACGATGTGATCCTTGCCCTGGTCGTGCTGGACCGCGACGCGCTCGGCCTGCTCGATCATGTGCTCGGCCTGGCCCACGCGCTCGTCGTCGGCCGCTGCGTCTGATTCCAGGTGACCGGAGACCAGGACGGCCCAGGCCCCGTTGATGTAGGCGACGGCCCATGCGGCTTGCTTGGTGTCGTTCTTGTAGCGGGGCTTGAGGTCGAACACGCCGGCCGCTTTGACGATCGTGGCCAGGCGCACGAACAGGTAGCGCCCATCAGAGCCGCTGACCCGCTTGAACCCGATGGCCCGCATGCGGTTGGTGAAGCCGGCCACCTCGGGGTCGGCCAGTTCCTGCACGGCCACCGCGTGCGGGTTGACGCGGGCGATATCCGCGACGATCTTGGGTGCCCTGGCGTCGAACGTGGCGCGGCCGTGATCGTTCATGCCGCCCAGGTTGATGCTGACGAACTCGAACCACTGCTTGGGCCGGGTCCTGGGTCGCAGGCGCGCCCAGGACGGAACGAGGGTCTTGGGCTTCCAGTCGTACAGGGCCTGCGGGTCGATGAAGTTGGCGGCCGCGAACGTGTAGGGCGCGACGCGGGCCTCCACGTGATCGTGCGGGCCCGTGACGTGGCCTGATTGCCCGGTGAGGCCGACGACCTGGCCGGCCTTGATCCGCTGCCCGGTCTTGACCTTGATCACGGACAGGTGGTTGACCGACCACCGCACGCGCTTGCCAGTCGAGAGGACCGACTCCACGATTACGTTGTTTCCGTATGAGCCGTTGTAGCTCGTCGAGATCACACGGCCGTCAGCCATGGCAAACGCCTTGGTGCCGATCGGTGTCAGGAAGTCGTCGCCGGTATGCCAGCCAAGCGACCACAAGCGCGGATTCCGCTTCTTGTAGTACGCACCGATCGCGTACCCGTTGTGTGGCTTCATTGCTTCTCCTCGATGTGTGTGAGTCGGTTGTCAAAGTTGGTGAGGATCTCGTCCACGTGGCTGTCTCGTCGGCGTCGGTCGCGGGCCTCCCGGTAGAGGACCCGGTCCTGGTCGGTGAGGCGGTCGGTGATGACGCGCAGTTGGCTGCGGACGTGTCGGGCAAACCCGTTGCTGGTGTGCTTGGTCTGCTGCACTGCCGTCTCGACGGCCTCCTGGGTGGCCTCCTGGCGTTTCTTGGAGGGCCGGGCCAGGAGTGTCGATATGACGGTCGAGACGATGAGCGCGGCCGCGCTGATCACCGCAACCAGGACCGGGTCGGACAACGCAAATTCCTTTCAGACCGCGTGGGCGACCCAGACGGCCACCTGGGTCGCTGACGTCGTGCTGGTGTAGAGGCGCAGGTTGAGCGTGAAGCCGTTCTTGGTGACGTTGGTGGCCGCACCGAAGAACGACGAGTGCTCGGCCCCCACGAATACGCGCGGCGCAACCTCGTACGGCTTGGGGAACGACACGTTGACAGTGCCCAGGGAGGCCGCCGAGAACGGCACGTTGACCTTGCCGGTCTGGACCTCGCGAGTGAATGGGACGAGGTCCTGCGGGCCGGTGTTTGGGCCACCTGGAGGGTTGGTCACGACGATCGAGCTCGTCGACTCAAGCGGCTTGAACCGCAGGACCACGTCCCATTTGCCACCCTCGGGCAGGTGGTCCTTGTCCGCCACAATGTCATGCTCAATGGCGATGGTGCGGTACACGGCGTTGACGCCGGCGGTGGCGAACTTGACCCGCACGGCCTCGTACAGTTCACGCACGATCGCCTTGCTCACGTCCTCGGACGCCTCGAACGTCACAGACTCGGTGGAGATCGTGGGCGAGGCGTAGACGGCCAGGTAGGCGGCCGCCAGGGTGGCCGGGTCTCCGTCGTTGATGTAGAGCGTCGCCGACACGCTGCCCCAGGCGTCGACAGACGCCTGGTTGATGTACGGCCCGTAAGTCTTCTCACCGCTCGGTTCGCTCAGAGCCCTTTTGACGACGGTGAGCGTGTTGACCAGGTTCTTGGAGTCGAAATTGGTCTCTATGTCGCGGTAGTACACCGCTCCGGTGTCGGCGTAGTTGTCGCTGACGGTGACCGTGGCCGTTTGGCTCGGGTACGAGTTGTTGGCAAAGCACTTCAGCACGTTGTCCCGTGCGACGTAGAACAGTCCCCGCAGGCTGTCGCGGATGGTTTTCAACTGTGACAGCGGCGTGCCACTCTCGTCGGCGCTGATGGTCGCTTGCGTCACGTCGGCGTCGGTGTCAGTCACGGTGTAGGTGACAGGCACGTTGAGCAGCGCCGAGTCGACGCGCTGCTTGAACCGTCCACTCTTGCCCAGCGCAGCCTGGTAGTTCTCCAGGTCGGCCATGGCGTCAGTTGCGGTGATCGTGACGACGGGCTCGCCGCCGGGGTACCTGGTGCGCGCCTGGATGATCTTGCCTCGGAATACCGACTCCCAGGTGGAGCCGTTCAGCCCTCTCAGGCGCACGGGCCGGCCGGGTCGCACCCGGTCGTTGTTCTCTGGGGTCAGGAGCGGGTCGCGGACGGTGGCGACCATGATTCCGGCGTCCAGTTCATCGCTGACGCCGTCGACGTCGCCGCCACGGGTGACGGTGACGCGCAGGCCCTTGGGCAGGACGTTCTGCCAGGTCTCTGCCTCGTCGGAGAACACCACGCCGCTGGCAAGTGACTTTGACGACGCGGTGATGACCATGATCTCGCTGATCCAGGTGGGGTCACCTGGTGAGCCGTTGTCGGCGGCCGTGCCGCCGGCGGCGAACTCGACTCGCATGTAGGCAGTGCCGGACGGTGCCTGGCGTGGCCCAGGGTCGACGCCAAAACTCTCAGGGATGGTGTCGTAGGACACGACGTTGTCGGCGTCAGCCACCCACCCGCCGAAGTTGCCGAACACGCCCGTGTCGCCCAGCGCCGACGCGAGCTCCACGTTGGACGCGGTGAAGAACCGCACCCGCAGCAGCGCTGCGCGCTCCGTCTCGCCGGCTGGCGCACGGAACGTCGCGGCCATGTTCATCCACTGCAAACCGACGATCGGGATGTTGCCGCTGGTGATCCCCACGTACTCGGGGGCAGTGCCCTGCACCAGTTTGAACGCCTTGCCGTTGTAGCCCCAGGCCAAGCCGCTGTCAGCCGTGACCGATGCGCCGGCGGGCAGCGGGCCGTTGTCGCCGCCAGGAGTCCACCCGGTGATGGTGCCGCCCTGGGCTGAGTGATTCGTGATCAGGTTGCCGGCAACGGAACTGGCCAGCACCTCCAGCCGCAAGTTGTCCAGCAGGGTGCCCGTCATCGGCCGGCCCCCTGGCTGCGCTCGTACTCCTTGATCGCCTTGGCGAACTTGCGGCCTTGCTCAACAGGGCTCATGGTGTCGGTGACCTCCACAGTCACGTAGTAGGTGTTCTCAATGGCAGGACCGCCGGAGCCGTTGAACGCCAGGGCGAAGCCGGCGGCGTCCAGGCCTGGCCCGATCGCCGAGAAGTCCAGCCGCTGCTGCGCCGCCCGCGTGGTCCTGCGGATGGTCTCGTTGATGGCGTTGACCGCGTCAGGCGTGGTGGCGGTGATGCCGTCGGCCAGGCCCTGGCCGGCGTACTCACCGATCTGGCGCATGACACGGGAGGGTGACTTGACCTTCAGCTTGTCTTCGGCGGCCTTCGCGACGGCGGCCGCGATCGACCGCCCGACGGCAACGATGTTGTCGAGCCAGCCGGCGACGCCGTCGCGGAAGCCTTGGCCGGCGTTGCTGCCGGCTCCCCGCATGGCTGCCGCCGAGTCCTTTGCTCGGGCTTCCATCTGAGCGATAGCGTTCTTGGTCTGGTTCGTGGCCGTCTTGGCACGACCCAACTCGCCAGAAAACTGCTTGACCGAACCTGTCAGGGGCTCGACCGCGAGTTTGGCCTTCCCGTACGCCTTGACGGCGTTCTCCACACCGTCGATGTTTTCGGTCTGTCGATCTGTGTACGCGTTCACCGCAGCGGTGACCTGTCGTTGAGCCTCCGCATTGCCAAGGGCCGCACGGGTGACGGTGTCGTACGAGATCCCAACCTTGTCGGCTGCGGTGAACGCTCCGTTGTCGGCCAGGTTCTTAATGATGGTTTCGCGGGTGTTCCTGGTGATTGCGCCGGTCTGGCCGTCCAAGGTCGCGGTGAGCGTCGCAGCCTGACTGGAGATCTGCTTCTGAATGGCTAGGAACGCCTCCTGTCTGCGGGCTGACTCTTCGGACTTGCCGGCCAGGCTGATCAGTGAGGCCCCGGCGCCGGCCACCGCACCCCAGGGGCCGGCTACGGCGAAGCCGGCGGCAGTTGCGCCGGCGACCGTGGCGACCTTGGACAGGCCGCCAGAGCCGGCGGCACCGCTGCCGGCCAGCGCCAGGAGCCCCGCGCCGGCCGCGCCGGCGGCAAGCCGGCCACGGTTCAGGCTGCGCGTGGTTTCCTCCGACTGCAGGCCCAGCAGTCTCGTGACGCCTGTGTAGACGACCATGCCGGCCCTGCCGACAGCCATGGCTGCGTTGACGGCAAGGACGGCCACGGCGAGCCCGCCAACGGCTGCGGCAACGATCTTGGTCTCGCGTGAGTGCTTGCTGGCAAAGTCGATCAGTTCGGAGGTCTTCGTCTGCAACTGGATGTAGACCGGCAGGAGTCCCTTGCCAATCTTGGCTTTCAGGTTCTCGGCCTGTGCGGCCTGGATACGGGCCTTGTTGGCGGCTCCGTCGCTCGTGCGTGCGAAGTCGCCCTGGGCCTTGGAGGTCTGCGCCAGGATCTCCTTGGACGCGGCCAGGGCCTTCTGCTGTGGTGTCAGGCCTTGCTTGATGTTGTCGATCAGACCCAACTTGAGTGCCCGGCTTCGGAGGGTGGCGTCGTCGAGCAGCACACCGTACTTGCGGATCGGCTCGGCCTCGCCGCGCATCGCCGCTCCGATGGCGGTGATCGCCTCCTCGGGACTGGTGTTGTTGAAACTGGCCAGGTCGCTGGCCAGGGTGACGAACGTCTTGGAGAACTCAGCCGTCTCCTTGTCCCCAAGACCGGCCTTCTCAGCGATGATGCCGAACGTTGACGCAGCCGACAGCGCTGACACCCTCGACTGGCCCAGGGCCTTCTCAGCTCGTGCCGCAAACTTCTCGATCTCGGCTGCCTGGGGTCCGAACACCTGGCCGGTCTTGGAGATCTCTTCGCCCAGGTCCGATGCCGAGTCGATCGCGGCCTTGCCGGCAGCGGCCAGGGTGGCGATCGCGGCCGTGGCAGGCAGCGCCATCTTGCGGAATCCAGCGCCGGCCTTCTGCGCGGTGGTCAGCGTGCCGTTGATCTCGCTCTTGGCCTGCGATGCATTGGCCAAGATGCTGATGACGATTGGGCCTGCCACGGTCTTACCTCCTTCTCGCTAGTCGCATGAACGCTTCGCGCTCAAGCCGGGTGAGGGCTGGGTACTCGGACGGTGCTACTCCGGTTCGGAGGCAGAACCAGGCGAGATCGTCGGCTCGTCGGCGGGCGGCGTGGAGTCTTTTCCCGTCTCGGTCTCCGGCTCGGCGTCGTCCTCGTCCAGGAGTTCTTCCGGATCGTCAGCGAAGTACTCGAACGCGTCCTTGAACGTCATTCCCAGCGCCACCTTTTTGGCAGCCTGGTCGTCGACGCCCTGGTGGCGCTGGTGGATGAAGACCAGGCAGCGTCGGAACGTCGTGATCTTGGTGACGGCGGCCTCGTAGATATCGCAACCCATGTGCTTGGTGACGGCGATCTCGTCGTAGCCGGTGATGGAGTTCTGGATCTCGCTGTACGTAATTTCAGTGGCGCTCATGTGGCTGCCTGCCTTCTGTCTAGAGTCCGCGAACGCGGATGCGGTGTTCGATCTCTTCTTCCAGGCGACTCACGGCGATGGGCTGCATCTCCTGGTCGCCCTTTTGCATGTACTCGGCGGGCTCGATGCCTCGGGCCGGCCAGCCGTAGTTGATGGGGCCGGCGTACGGGACGGACGCACGTCCTGCCCGTACGACGGCCTTGCTCTGTGCGCGGTTGCCTCGCACGTCCTCCGCGAGGCGGCCGGAGCGTCGGGGAACGTGCTGCTTGACGCGGTCGACGGCCTCGGTGGCGATCGTGGCGAACGCCTCCTTGAGGTCGTCGACGTCCAGGCCGAGCCCTTTGAGGGCACGGGTGACCTTGGTCAGCCCTTCGACCCGGACGCCGCCGCCGGCCATCGTGCTACGCCGTTACGCGGACGGGCTTGGCCTCGTAGACCCATTCGATCTCGAACGTGAACCGAGCCGTCGTGGACGCGTCGGCCTCGCCGCCGAGCAGGTCGCCGTCCGGCTCCGTGATGGTCACGTTGCCGGTGAAGTGCGGCTGCGAGGCTGACGCTGCGGTGCCTCCTGCCGGCTTGATGATCGCGGCCACCGTCGTGCCGGCCCCGGTCCAGACCTTGTCCCACATGGTGCCTGCGGCTGGGTCCTGGACCGCCTTGGCCTTGAGGCGGTACTCCCGCTTGCCGCCAGCAGCGGCGTCAGCGAAGGTGACGAAGCCGCTGTCAGCGGGCTGGGACGTGATGCGGCAGTCAGACACCTCAGCGGTGAAGTCGTCGCCGCCCAGGTCGAGCGTCAGCAGACGCGTTCCAAGTTGTGTCATTCGGTGTTACTCCTGTTCTCTGTGGCCATTGATGAAGACGCAGAGCAGGACGCCTGCGCCTTTGATCTCCAGCCGCTGGGGCTGAACTTGGGTGACGACGAGCTCCGAGCCCACCGCGTCGCGGACGGCCGGGATCTTGTCGTCGATGTACTGCTCCGCGGCCGACTGGTCCTGAGGCAGCATGACGATGACGTTCCAGTGACAGACGCCGCCGAACCGATTGGGGTACTCGATGCGGTCGAGCCGGACCATGGCTGCGCCGGCAGCCGTCGACTGGACGAAGTACGGGGCGCACGTGATCCCCTCGACCGTGCTGGCTGCGCTCGCGATCGCCTGGCGTACGGCCTGACTCATCCGACGAACACCTTTCGATGGGGCTTCTCCAAGCGGCGCACCTCGGGGTCATTGGACGCGAGCCGCGTGCCGCCGGCCTCGTCGGCCATGACCCCTAGCGGCAGCGCACGCATCGCCAGGTTTCGGGCAACGCGACGGCGCAGCGCCTCGGCCAGGTCGTCGACCATGGGATCCCCAATCCGGCACACGGCTGCCTGGGCGGCCGTTTCGGCCGCCAAGGCTTCGGCCGCGGTCGCGTCGGAATACGACGTGAGACCGTTCTGGCTCAGGTAGGCCTTTACGTTTGCCAGGTCAGGAATCGCCATGGTCAGCCGGCCTTGACCGTGTGAGTCTTGTTGCCGTCGGCCTCCGCCAGGAAGTCGCCCTCCTGGTCGAGCACGTAGATGGCCACCTTCCCGCCAGACATGACTGTGGTGGTCTTGCCGTCGGGTCGGGTGATCTTCGCCTCGGACTTGGCGGGGATCTCCCACAGGGTGCCGAGAGCCTGCGGCGTCTTGTCGGGTGCTGAGTTGCT
>CBFHCJ010000057.1:0-17649 GCA_965654005.1 uncultured Streptomyces sp.
GGTGGGGCCGGACAGCCCGGCCCACCTACCCGAAAGGACCCCCGTGGCCGACAACCACGACATCGCCTTCTCCGACTTCACGCGCTCCGAGAAGGCCAACATCGCCCGCCTGACGACGCGCATGCTCTTGCCCCGCGCCGACATCAAGAAGCTTCAGCGTCGCGTCGAACGCATCGAGCAGGAAGCGCTCCGCCGCAAGAACGGCAAGAAGTAGAGACCCCCGGGGACGGCCGTCCAACTGTCCAGGCCGGCGAGCCGTCCCCGGGCCTCCCATCCCTCCGCAGAGAGAAGGAACCACCAGCATGACCGACACCGCGCCCGAGCGCGTCAACGGGCACGCGGCACCGCAGGTGTCGCTCCTCAAGCTCGCCCCCGAACCCACCACCGAGGCGCCGGCCGCCGTCGAGGACAAGCCCCGCCCGCGCCGCCGGGTACGCATCGACTCCCTGCGCCGCATCGTCATCGAGGCCCGCGACCACGACACCTACCGCGTCCTCGTACGCCACAGCTCCTACGTTGTCGGCGGCACCCACATCCTCGCCCGCCGCGCCTGGGACGGCCGCACCGCCGCACGCTACGAACGCATGATCCGTGCCGCCGAGGCTGCCGGGCTGATGGAGGAGGTCAAAGAGTGGGAGGCCCGCGCGCAGACCTACCGTGCTGCCCGCCACCGCCGGCGCATGGACATGCTGCGCACCCTGATCTATTTGCCCAAGGCCGTCGGCTACGCCACCGCCGCCGGCACGGGTGTCCTGCTCATGCTTGGCATCCTCCTCGCCTGGGCCAACCACGATGTATCCGACGTCCTCACCCCCATCGAGACCGTCATCGACCTGGTGCGTCTGGTCGCCTACGTCGGCGGCATCATCTGGGACCCCCTTCTGATGGCCGCACCCTGGCTCACCGTCGCCGCCGTATGGGGCGTAGGCCGTCGCCAACACGCCGCACCCCAATGGGCGCTCCCCGCGAGGGACCGCGACATGGGCGGCCCGGTCACCCCGCACATCATCGTCGTAGCCCTCCGCGACCTAGGCATTTCCGCCCTGCGCAAGGCCATCGAGAACATGGGTGACGTCGGCGCGGCCATGCTCGGACCGATCACGATCGCCGGATGCGGGGTCGAGGTCGACGTGACCCTGCCGTCCGGCGTGTCCACCGAAGAGGTGCTGGGCAAGCGCCGCAAGCTCGCAGAGAACCTGTCTCGCCACGAGCACGAACTCCACATGACGATTCCGCCGGCGCCCCGCACGGTGCGCATGTGGATCGCCGACAGTGGTGCGCTTGACGTGCCGATCGGCCCGTCGCCGCTGGTCACCGACCAGGACATCACCGCCGACATGCGCAAGGGCCGTGCACCGTGGGGTGTCGACCTGCGGGGCGACGCGGTGCTCGTCTCGCTGTGGCAGCGCCACATGCTCATCACGGGCTTGTCCAACCAGGGCAAAACGGCGTCGCTCCGTGCGCTCGCTCTGTGGCTGGCGCTTGACCCGCGTGTTGAGCTCCGGCTGGCCGACCTCAAGGGAGTCGGCGACTGGCAGATGTTCGACCAGATCGCCACGGTGCTGATCCAGGGCCCGACCGATGAGCATGTCGTCGAGGCAACGCACATGGTGGAAGAGGGTGTGGCGGAGATGGGCCGCCGGATCACTCTGATGCGGGAGCTCACCGCCCGGGGCTGGAGCCAGGACAAGATCATGGCCGATCCGCGGTTCAACCCCCTGGTCCTCGTCGTCGACGAGGCGCAGGTCGCCTACGGTTCGGGCGCGGTGGAGACCTACGTGACGGACAGCGGGGCGGTCAAGAAGGGGGCGCCGTACGGGGGCTCGAAGGCGGACAGCCGCTATTTCCAGGCCATCAAGAAGATTCACGACCAGGGCCGCGCGGTGAACGTCGTCACGTGGGAGGGCACTCAGGACCCGACCAACGAGAACCTTCCCAAGCGGTCCCGCGAGGGCAACCACATCCGCGCCTCGCTGGTGCTGGGCACCGAGTCGCAAGCCCGCATGGCTGTGGGGGACTCGGCGGTCGACGCCGGGGCGGCCCCGCACAAGCTCCGCCAGGGCCTGGACAAGGGGGTCCTCGTGGTTGCGGGTGATGGAGTCAAGCTCGCTCCCGGTCAGCCGTCCATCACTGCGCGGACGCACTACATCGGGCCGGACGACGCGAAGGAGATCGCCGACCGGGCCAAGGCGCGCCGCAGCGGCGTGGTCACCGTGCAAGCGGCGGATGTCGAGAAGCCGGTCGACCACCTCGCCGACATCGCGGCCGTCCTCGGCGAGGATGCGCGGGTTCGTACGCAGGAGGTGCTGCACCGGCTGGCCACTTTGAACGAGGCCGTGTACGGCGGGTGGACGTTCGCTGATCTGAAGGCCGAGCTGGAGCCGTACGGGGCGCAGCCGCGTAAGAGCGACGGCGTCATGACGGTCTCCCGCGAGCGCGTCGAGGACGCGATCCTTGAGCGTCTCGCCGGGATGGAAGACGACTCCGACGATCAGGGAGGCGAGTGAAGGTCAGGGAGTTCTCCCTACCCGCCTCCCTACCCTGCCTCCCTGTACATGACCTGCGGAAACGACAGGGTAGGGAGGCAAGGGAGGACAGGGAGGCAGCCCCTCGGAAAGCCCGGAAACGGGGGTTCGGCCTCCCCCCGCGCCGCCTCCCTCCCCGGGCCTGTGGAGCCCGCTGTCAGACCCGCCGAGTAGCGTGAGTAGTTCGGCCCCCTGCATGGTCCCCGCGACCGAGTAGGGGGCCTTCGCCTCTCCGGTGTGGCGACTGAGGTGTCCGAAAAGAGGCTGTGTACCAAGTACAGAAGCCAGTACTGTACTGAGTACAGAAGTGATCCGTCCCGGCATCGGAGGCCGCATGCCCGCCACACAGGAACCCGCCGTCAACATCGCCCTACTCACCCGCCCCGACGACGAGCTTCTCCCCCTGCTCTACAAGCGCGACGAACTCACCGCAGAGATCGCCGCCGACCTCGACATCGTGCGCGCCGGCCTCGTACGCCGAGTCGCCGACCACATCGACGTCCCCGGCCTCATCATCAAGAACGCAGCAGAGGGCATGCTGCCCGGCTCCATCGCCGCCCTCCTCGGCGTCACCGAGTCGTACGTCTACCGCGTCCTTCGAGAGCAGAAGGCGAAGCAGTAACAGACTCCAGGCGCCCGTCAGCCATCCGGCGACGGGCGCCTTCACGCGTCCGGCCGCCCCATCCCAGACGTGCCACACGAGTGCCATCACCAGAGAAAGCCGCAGGTCAAACCCAACCCACCGCACCCCTTATGCGGTTGGACCCCTAGGCCGAGGTGGCCTTTCGTCGCCCGCGGCCGCCGCATACGCTGCCGCCCATGGCTGACTTCCTTCAGGTATCCACCGCCACCCCCACCCGCGACCAGGCCGTCGACCTCGCCCGTACGGTCGTCGCCGAACGGCTCGCCGCCGGGGCGCAGATCATCGGCCCGGTCACGTCCGCGTTCTGGCACGACAGAGAGTTCGGCACCGGCGAGGAATGGCAACTGCTGCTGAAGACCACCCGCACCCGGTACCCGGAGCTTGAAGCCCACCTGTTGAAGCATCACCCGTGGCAGAACCCGGAGATCGCCGCCGTGGCGATCGAGGCCGGGTCAAAGGGGTGTCTCGACTGGATCGCCGCGAACACCACGCCCGCCGAGTAGCTCAGCCGCGGGCCTGCTCCAGGACGTCGGCGACCGCAGGTAGCGCCTGGTGCTCGCCGAGCCGCGCCAGCACCGGGGCAAGCCGCTCGCGCGGCCGTACGGACGCCACCCCCGAGGACAGGTCGAGCGCGCGGCCCGTGACCGTGGCCGCCTGCTCGACCTCCCCGGCGGTCAGGTAGGAGTCGGCGAGCCACGACAGGTACAAGGCCTTATCCCGGGCGTGCGAGTCGTCGTACCGGGCGAGCGCGTTCTCGAGAACGGGCACCGCCCGCAGAGGACGCCGCAACTCCGTCCAGCACCGGCCGGACATGATCTGCAACTCGGTCTCGTCGACCCACGCCACCCAATCCGGCTGCGGAGCGCCGTCGACCTCGGCGAGCGCCGTCTTGGCGGCTTCCAGCGCCCGCTCGGTCTCGTCGGCGTTGCCGGCCACCGCGTGAGCCCACGCGAGCCGCTCGTAGAGCAGCGCCCGCACCCCGGGGGCCGCGTCCGGTCCGGCCGTGGCGCACGATCGGGCGGCCGTCTGTACGGCGTCCTGCCGGGCGTTCCGGTCGCCGCCGAGTTCCTGGTACGCCAGGAAGGCCAGCGCGTTCCCGGCGAGCGCCGCATCCCCCGCGTCGACGGCAGCCTTCTGGCTGGCCTCGTACAGGCCGCGCGCCTCGGCATGCCGGCCGCCGTCGAACGCCGCCCACCCGGCCTGCTGCGCCTGCTCGGCGAGCACCGACAACAGCCCGCGGCCGGTCTCCTCCGTGTACGTACGGCGGCGCAGCAGCGACCTGGTGGACTGGTACTCGCCGAGGTAGGTGCGGTAGGTGTCGCCGCCGCCGAGGACGTCGTCGAGGCGCCGCAGCCGTGCCGTGCGCTGCCGCAGCTTCTCAGGGAGGTCGCCGCCGACGCGACCGCCAGCCGCGGGGCGGGAGAGCTCGGGGAGACCGACGGCGAGGCTCGCCACCGCCGAGGTCTTCAGGAACTCCCGGCGCCCCTCGTCGACCGCGTCGGCCGGCGTCTCCCACGGTCGGGCGGCGAGCCCCACCAGGTGGCCCGGGATCCGGAGCGCGTCGGCGATACGCACGATCTTCTCGAACGAGGTGACCTTGCCGTTGCCCTTGGCCAGCGTGCCGACGCGCTCCGGCTTGATGCCGCACTCGGCCGCGATGGCTGAGTAGCTGATGCCGGCCTCGGCGCGGGCGACGTGGAACACGGTGCCGAAGTCGTGGGCGGCGAGGGCGGATCGTACGTCGGGGCGCTCAAGGAGCTCTCGGGGGAGCGCGGTTGGCGGTACGTGACCGGTCATGGGGTGTCCCGCAGCGCTTGGTGATGGCGTGGTCTGACGTGAGGGTACCCATGATGGGTACCCCTCGGCGGGAAGTCAGGAGCCTTATGCGCTCGCAAGGTTGAGCCTCTGACCCCGGCGAGGTGCTGGCCTCCCGGGGCATGGCCAACGCTGCCTGAGGAGCGCCGACATGCAACAGACTACGCAGCCCCTGGAACCCGGAAACGCCCCCACCGGATACGGCTGGTGTGCGTGGCATCAGGGCAACGCGCGGGGCGTACGCCTCGTCAGCGTCATCGAGCAGGGATCCGGCCCCGGCACCGCTGGCAGTCACTTCGCGTGCGGGCCGTGCCGCTACGCGTACGACCTCATGCCGCTCGCCGACCAGCCGTGACATGGCGACCCAAGCCGCCGTCGGCAACCACGCTCACGTGGGCGCAGTACTCCGGCTGGGCCTGCTGCTGGTGCCGCACCGCGCTGGACAAGGGCGCCCAGTCGGCCGGCCGGGCCGAGGGATCCAGCGGTGCCCACGACCTGAGTGTCGAGGTCTACGAGTGCAGCCCGCACTGCCCGAAGCGGCCCCGACGCCGCCCGCCTGCCACACACGTCCAGACACGGGGAGACAAAGGTGAGCACGCACACCAAGACCGATGAACCTGAAGCCCCGACGCTCGGCGAGCAGCTGATCGCGTCAGCCGCGTACATCCGGGAGCGCGCGGCCACGCAGGCCCTGGTGGAGGAGGAGACGATCCTCGCCTTGGACAACGTGCGCCGCTTGCTCGTCGTGGAGGGCGAGGACGGCCCCGTGTGCCACTGGGAGGGGCTGATGGGCCGCCTGTACGGGCTCGGCCTGGACGACGCACAGCGCGCGTTCCTCGGCCTCGTCCTCGGCATGGTCGGCATCGGCCTGCACACACTGGTGGCGGTGGAGAAGCTTGACGAGCGTCGTCTCCTCGTCCTGATGCGGGCCATGCCGGTCCTGGCGGGCAACGACCGGATCGCGGTCGGTACCCGCCTGTAGCCCCCGCTCCCGGCCGCGTCGCCGACCGCGCCGGTAGCGGGACTTCCGGGGGTCGCCCCTGTCACCCCCGTCGGGGGCGACCGCCCCACACAGTCGTCGCCCGCCTTCAGCACCCCAGGCACATTGAAGGCGGGCGACTCTACGCCCAGGCACCTGCCGCACTCCGAGGTGAGGCACCATCGCCTCATGACGACACCTGGGCCAGCTGCCGTCCCGCTCGTCCTGCGGGATCTCGTTGACGCCGTGCTGCGTAAGCAGCTCATCCCCGTGTCCGCGCAGGCCGTGGCCGACGCCCTGGACGGCGCCCCGCTGCCCCAGGTGCACAAGGCCCTGCGGGAATTGGAGCAGCGGGGCCTCGCTGTACGGGACCGCGGCCGGCCGTGGGCTACGGCCGACCAGTGGCGGGCCTCACCCTGACCGCAGCGGTCCGTCCACGGGGAGCACCCCAGCCGCGCGCAGATGGCCCGTGATCTCGTGCGCAATGTGCGCCGAGATCACCTTCAACAGGCTGCCCAGACTCCGTGGATCATCCGGCTTCAGTTGCGTGCAGATCAGCCGCCACGCCTCCGAATAGCGGCGCGTCTGCTCAGCCATGCTGGCCAAGTCCGCATAGCCAGCATCGAGGACACCCGGCTGCCGTACGAGCAGTTGCTCACCCGTGCGTTCCCGCACCTCGCTGATCACGGCCTCGACAGCCACCTCGTGCACGTACTGAAGTTGAGCGATGGCCGCGTATCCGGCACTGATCAGTTCCTCACGCTCGTCGGTCATCGCCGCCCCCGAGGCGTGCCACCGTCGCGCCCGTCGACGCGGGCCGCGTCCGCCGTCAGGGCCTGCAGCTGAAGCCGCAACTGCCCCTCGTACGCCCGGTCCCCGCGCCGCTTCGCCTCCGTGATTCGGGCCTGCACCTGCCGCCGGCGCTTCGACAGCCACGCCCTCTCGCTGGCGTCGTCGACCTGCACGGGCTGCGCGACCGCAGGCGCCTCCCGCATGGGCCGCCAGGGCTCAGCCCGCATCCTCGGCGCCGCAGGCTCCGTACGGCCCGCAGACGGACGCTCGCCGCCCGGATGCACCCGAGCCGCCAACGCCGCCATGGTCGTCCCGTACAAGCCCGTCCCACACCGCTCACACGGATCCGCGCCGAACAGCGCGCGGAACTCCGGGCTGAACGCCGTCGGTGCCCACGTCCCCAAGAACCGCCCGTACTCCGCCGCCTTGCACCAGCGGCATGAGCCGTCCTCCGACTGCGCCGCGGTCAGCGCCGCCGTACCGAACAGCGTCTTCGCGGGCTGCGACACCAACGCCATCCGCCGCTTGCGGTCCTCGGCCCGGTGCTGCGGCAGGTTCACGTCGCTGTACGGCCGGTCCAGCAGCGCGCGCGTCTCACGGGCCACGCTCAGCGGATCCTTCCGCGCCCGCATCAACTCCAGCCGGGCCGACGCCTGCCGCACCCGCAGCACCTCGGCCACATGCCGGGGGTCGAAGCGGACCGGATCCGCGGACACTACTTCCAGCTCACCCCGGCCGACCATGTTGCGAACTGTCCGCTCGACAACCCCGAGGTGACGGGCTGTCTGCACCGCGTTGAGGTATTCCATGCGCGGACCGTAGAAGCCATTCCGGCAAGATCATTCCGGTGCCGGAAAGACCTTGCCGGAAACCGCGCTACGGTCGAAACACGCGGCCCGCTCCCGGCTTTCGTCGGCCACGGGAACAGGCCCACGGCCCGCCCTGACCAACGCCACTGCCACGGCGTCCTCCCAGGGCGGGCCACCTCGCGACGGCCCGCCAACGCCCCCCTGCGGCCGGCTTGTCACCGGCAGGCGGGCCGTCGCCCGACACCTCACGGCCGCCAAATCTGCTCGGACATCGGCGACCCACGCCGCCACGGCTGCAACGCCCGCCGACCCACCGGAACCACCCACTCAGGCCGCGGCTCCCTGGCCCGCTGCACCGCCAACGGCGACACCCCGAACCCACGCGGCAGACGCCACCGCCGCGGCTCGACAGACGGACGCTCAGCCGCACGCACAGCCCGCCGAGCCCGCACACGCTCCATGTGCTCCTGCTCCGCCTGCTCCATCCGCTCCCGCTTCAACGCCGCGTACGCCTCCGCCACAGCGTCGAACTCCCGCTGCCTGCCCTCACGCGCCAGCTTCCCCATCGCCCGCCGCATCCGTGCCAGTTGCTCATCCGCCTCGTCAGCCACGACCCCGGCCTCCCTCGCCGTCGACCTCACGCAGCAGCGCCTCGACATCCACACCGTCCTCGTCGGCGACCAGGTCCCGCAGACGCGACTCCATCCCGGCCCGCGGTTCGGCCGGCGCCTCCACGGCCACTGGCTCGGGCGCGGGCAACTCCTCACCCGACAGGCGCGCCACCGCCGCCCGCAGCGCCAACTGCCGCCGCTCCTCGTCGAGCTGCAGCACCTCAACCACCGCCGCCACAGCGTCGACCACGACATCCGCCTCAAGGTCGTTCCGCCGCGACAGCACAACATCCACAGGTGTGGGCAGATCCAGCGCCCACAACTTCCGCCGCGACGCTGACAGCCGCTCCAACTGGCCGATCGCCTTCAACGCCGTCTCGCCCGTCTCCGCCTCGTCGAGGACGCCGTACGCCCGCCGAGTCAGATCGTCCAGCCGCGCCGACTCCAGCGCCCGCCACTCCTCAGCAGCCGGATTCACCAGCTCCTGAATGGCAGCCGTGATGCGGTCGGACACACCCTGGTGGGACAGGCCGACACGTTCGCCGATCGCGCGCAGCGACAGGCCGGCGCAGCGCAGGCGCAGGATCTCCTCATCCTGTACACCTCGGATGGGGTCGGTCTTCACTGGTCACCTCCGGGTTGACACAGGCAGGTTGACATGGGGGAAGGGCCCGGCCGTCCGGAGACGAGCCGGGCCCGGAGTGCAGGCGCCAGGCGCGGTGGGATCCTGGGTGCGGCCCGCCCTGGTGAGCAGCAGGGCGGGCCAACCCACGCTCACGCCGCCTCCGCACCCAGCGCCGCCCACGGATCCGCCGCCAACCGCTGCAACGTCGGCCGCAACTCCAGCTCGGGCGTCTCCGCCAGCACCGCGAGGATGTGGGCGTGGCACAACTCTGGAGCGCACCAGCAACCCAACGTCTTGCCACGCAGCTCGGGGACCAGGGCCAGCAGCTCGGGGTGGGCGAGCAGCCGCCGGCAGTACGCGGCCACCGCCTCGACACGGGTGTGCACGATGCCGTGGCAGCCCCGCGCCCGGCACGGCTTGTCGACCGCGTGGGGGTTCTTCAGCGGGTGTTCGTCGAGGAGCCGGCCGGGCCCCCACCACTGGCGTCTGCTGACGTAGATGACGTTCGGGTTGAGGTCGGGGTCGTATTCGGGGTTGTCGCGGCGGCCGTGGAGGTTGATGACGGTCGTGGGCATGCGGGTCTCCTTCGGGTTGGCCGGCCGCCGGGTGACGGCCGGAAGTCAGTGGGCGAACCCTGCTCCGGGGCTGGAGGAGGGTTCCTCGTCGTACGGGTCGTCCTCGTCGGCGCCGTACGACCCGAACGGGCCGTACTCGCCCGCCTGTCGGGCGCCGAGCAGCAGGCCGCCGCCTTGCCGCGGATACCGGGCAGCGGGATCACGAGGTCGGCACCCACTCGACGTGAACCAGCTCCTCGACGGCCGCAACCACAGCGGCCACGCCGTCCTCGTCGAGCGGGCACGTGCCCTTCTCCGAGCGTCCGGTGATCAGGGCCGGGCCGCGGATGCCGCCCGTCACGCCATGGTTGTCGGCGAGGGCGGACGCGACGACGTTGAGCGGGCGCCGGTGGTGTCCGAGCATGCCGCCGTACTCGTCGACCCACACCGCCCACCGGTCGCTGAGGTCGGCGGCCTCGACGTCGTGGCAGCAGATGACGGCCTTCATGACGGTGAGCCGGTCTTCGGGAGTGTCGGGGAGGGTGAGCGGGATGGTGTTGCCGTCGAGGGTGATCAGGACGGCGTTCGGGATGGTGGGCATCAAGGTCTCCATTCGGGATGCGGAGTTCGGGTCCTGGTCCTGGCGCTCGGCGTCAACGAGCCGGCGCAACTTGTTCGCGTGCCGGCGGGCCAGGCCAACCCGGCGTGCGGCGGCGAGGCTGGCCCGCTGCTCCTTCGCGGCCTGGACCTTGATGCGGGCCGCGGCAATACGGGCCTGCACCGCCTGCTCGACAGCGGACGTCGACTCGGTCACGAGACCTCCCCACGGCTGATGGCCAGCCAGCACGGGCGGTTGTCGCTGCCGTCCTCGTGCACGTACCGGTCGAGGGACCGGACGCGGACCGAGGGGGCGCGGCAGGCCGGGCACGGGACGAGCTTGGGCAGTCCAGGGTTCTCGCGCATGGGGGCTCCGTTCAGGGGCGGAAGGTGTCGGGCGCGGCCGTCCGGCCGGCCTGGATGCGGCGCCAGGTGGGGCACCAGTCGTCGTGTGCGATGCCGATGGACCAGATGCCGGGCTGTTCCTGGGTGAGCCGCTGTTCGGCGTTGCAGGTGTCGCAGCCGCCGGAGATGACGGCGCCGTCGAGGTCGGGCGGGAAGACGTTCACGAGGTCTCCGATCCGGCTGGCTTCGGGACGCGGTACTCGGCGAGGGAGAAGACCGCCCATTCGTCCTCGGTCATGTACCGGTGGAAGTTGGGGACGTTGCTCGCGATGACGGTCTTGCCGTGGCTGTTGAGGTAGTGGCCGGCGAGGTGGCCGTCTTCTCCGACAGTCCAGGCGATCAGTTGGCGGGGGTGGTACGTGGTCTCGCCGTCCGAGTCGAGGCCGGTGAAGACGGCGACGTGGCCGGTTGCGGAGATCAGGTCGGGCATGGGGGTCTCCTCGGGTCGCGGCCGAGTGGCGGCCTACGGAGCGTGATGGATAAGTGCGGGTGGAAAAGTGCGGGTGGTTCGGGTGGTTCGGGTGGTGCCCGTCGCTCTCTGAATCGGACATCTCAGTCTTTTGACCTGCTGTTTTGCGGGTGACTGTTGGAAAGCCACTACGAGATTTGTGTCTCTTTTGTCTTATTTAGTGGGGGTACGGGGGTGCGGGTGCGGGTGGTGTGACCACCCGAACCACCCGAACCACCCGCACTTTCAAATCGAAAGCGTCGCGGTATACAGAGAGTTACTGAAATCAGCTCTCGGATGGCAGCATGTATCGAGTCCCGACCTTGGTAATTCGGGCCCACTGAACGGCCGCATCCCGCAGCGTTGTCTTCGTGCCGCCGCCGCTGATGAGCGCCCAGTAGGTCACGTCTTCCTTGGCGATCCGGTCGGCCATCTGCTTGCCTGTGCGCGGCTCTTCCCGCACGTACTCACGGAGCACGCGGCCAACCTTCTTCGCCACACTCGTGTGCTCGCCCCGCTGGAACGCCCGCTGATCCTCAGCGGTTCGCGTCCGGCGCGCGGTCTTCGCGTTGTCCTCAGCGTCGTCCTTCTGCCGGATCAGCTCACCCCACTCGCGGCACACTTCGCGGGTCTGCTGGTCCAACCGCGAGAACTCCTTGGCGATCGCCCAGTCGTCCTCGTTGATGTCGTGTGAGTAGCGCAGCAGCGCCGACTGTGCCGCGATCCGGTACATGGCCACAGCCTTGTGGGAGGACTCCGGGTCGTCCTGGGCGAGTCCCTCGTCGATGCCCGCCTGGATCAGCGCGATCTCCTCGGCCATCGTGCGGCACATCCGCATCATCTTGTTGGCGGTCGAGCGCGCTCCTGACACCTGCGTCAGGAACTCTGCCGCGCCCTTGAACGGGCCGGGATGCTTGGGCTGCTCGCCAAGGCTGGCCAGCAGCCGCTTACGCTCATCAGGAGAGACCGTGCCGCCGTTGATCAGCGCGCGGGCAGCAGCGATACGCTCCTCGTCGCCGCGCTCCTTCATCAGCGGGACGAAGTTGGCACGCTGGACGAAGCCAGTCGTCTGACCCATCACGGTGCCGATGAACTCAACTTGGAAGTAGGCGTTCGTCGCCATCGTGTACGCACGAGCCGGGATCGGCGCGCGCTCCTCGGACTTGGTGATGTCGTACTGGAGTGGGTCACCGAAGTAGCCGTCGAGGATGTACGGGGCGATCGCCGCGCCCTGCGAACCGGATGACTTCGACTTGCTCATGGTGCCGAGCAGGGTCTCGCCCTCGGTGTAGTTCAACTCCACGCGTGGCAGGTAGGCGATGACCGGCGCGGCGTCTTCCTCTTGCGTCACCGGGACAAGGCGCTGCATGTTCGCGAGCAGCGCCGAACCGGTGGCGGGCTTCAGCGTCTTGTAACCCCAGTCAAGTTCGTTGACCTGGTCGGCGGCCTCCACGGTCGACGGGGGACTCAGAAGCTTCTTGGGGACGGGCAGCGCGCGATCCACCGCGCGCGCGGTGACGTTCGATCCGGCGCCGGAGCGCCCCACCATTACGTTGATCGTGGTGAGCGGGAAGGTGCCCCGTTCGTTGATCGACCCGCAGACGTTCGGGCCGGCCAGGACCGCGGCCCGGTTGCCGAGCCTGACGAACACGCCCTCCCGCTTCACACCGACAGACTTGGCGACCTTCTCGATGTACCGCATGTGCGGGTGCTTCCAGATGTCGTCCGGCGTCTTCAGCGTGGCGAGCTTGCGCGCCAGCTCCGACTCGGGCTTGTCGTCCTTGCCCTGCTCGTCGGTCTCATCGGTCTCGTCGACGAGATCAGGCTCCGGCTCGTCGGACGGTCGGCACGCCATGTGCTGGCACGGCAATACCTGGTCGTGGGCCTCGCAGCGCTGCCGCTCATCGAGATGCTCGGTGAGCTGTGCGGCGGTCGTAGCCGGATCGAATACGGTGGTCACGCGGCTTCTCCGATCTTCCGGGGCGACCGCATTCCGGCATTGAGGCCGTCACGGATCGTGCTCTGGGCTTTCCGCTCTTCGGGACTGACCCCGGCTTGCGTCGCTGCCGCGGTGATCGCCTGGTGCGCGGCGTCACGGTCAATGAGGCCCGCGCCGACCAGCTGGCCGATGTTGTACGAGCAGTCACGGACGGCGTCGTGCAGCGCACCAGGCTGCGCGGCAGCCAGGTCCCCGAGCTCACGCTCAAGGGCCCGGGTCGTGTACCGGGACAGGTCCTTCGGCGGCGTCGGAGGCGCTACGAACAGCGGGCGCGGGTTCGGGTCGACCCAGCGGCCGATGCGCTCCAACTCCGTACGCAGCCACGCCGGTAGCGGCGCGATAGACCGCGCATCACCAAGCGCCCGATAGGCGCCCTTGCGGGTGACGGTGCCAGGCAGGGTCAGCGACTGGTCGCCGGCCTTGACGTCGGCTTGCCATCCGAACCCGGCCCGGACCGAGTCGCCGCCGCGCCATTCGTATCCGTTGGCGACACGGAACCAGGCTTGGATCCCGCCGGACTTGGTGAGGACCGCCAGCGTCTCGTGCTCGATCCACGGCAGGCACCTGCCGCGCAGCTCGCACAGGGCCGCGAACACGTCCATCCCGTCAGTGATCCCGATCGGGTCAACGTGCTCGCCGCGGATGAACACTCCGTCCTCGGGCGGTTCGTGGCCGTGCGCGTCGAGGTCGATCCCGACGATGTTCGAGCGGCCGCAGTGGGCGCCCGCGTTGGCGTCGGGGGTTTCCTCCCACCACTTGCGGATGGTGTCCGGGTTCGTGGTGGCTGCGTGCAGGCCGTGGCAGCGGCCACCACCTGCGATGCAGCGGCAGGCGCGCGGCTCGTGCTGGATGTAGTCGGGGTTGGCCGTCTTCCCGTCCCGCAGGGTGGGCGTACATCGCTTGCAGTTGCCGTACGGCTTGTTGTCGTCGGGCCGGTACGGGAACACGTGGATGTCCTGGGCGGCGAACCACAGCGGGATGTCGACGTTCACGCCGCACCGCCGATGGTGCCGGTGTTGATGGTGTCCTCGCGTGGCATCATGGCCGTGGCGCGGTGCCTTTCTGTAACGCGTAGCCCTGGGTCGCTGTCGGAGCGAGAGAGCCCGGGGCTTCGCTATTGGGTCTGCGCTGAGGCCCCTTGGCTGGTGTCGTCGGAGTCGTTACCTCCGGCGCCCCACCAAGGGGCCGCTCTTATGCGCCTCTCAACGGGCGGATCACCGCCGAATCGGCAGGGGTGCAACCGCATGAGGTATGCGGTGTGCTGGCTGTGACCTGCTGGTATTCGGCGTGCTGGCACTGTGATGGCACGGCCGGGTTGGCCTGCTGAGCGGGCTCCGAGTCGTACAGGAGTGCGATCAGGTCGCGGGTCGGAATCTTGATCTTCCGGCCGAGGGTGAGCACTCGGGTGGCGGTCCACTCGCCGCGCCGGATCGCCGCATAGACGGTGTCCTTGTGCACGTCGAGGATCGCCGCCAGCGTGGGCACGTCCGTGACCGGACCGAGCGCCGTGATCGCTTCACGCGTCCAGGTGCTCATGCCGACTGCTCCGTCAGCTCGGGCACGCCGAGCCTGCGGCGGAGGTCTTCGGTCACGACGCGGTAGGTGTTCCCTGCCTTGATCACCATGCAGGGGTAGCGGCCCTCGCGGGCGAGCTTGTATCCGTGGCTCCGGCCGAGCCCGAACGCCCGGTTGCCGGTCTCCAGGTCGACCGTCACGGTCTCCAGGTCGAGCAGTTCGCCGCGGGTCATCGGCAGACGACTGTCACTCATGACCCTTCTTTCGTGTCGATGTGACTAACTCAATCGTGCACGGTGCGCACTACTAAGGATCGTATCGACACGGCATGGACTGTGCAACACGCATGAGCTAGCTTGTCGATATGCACACCACGCCAAGTGAGATCGTCGCCAAGCAGGTCCGCGCTGCGCGCCGGCGGCGTGACCTCAACCGCCAGCAGCTCGCCGAGAAGTGCGCCAGCATCGGCGCACCGAAGCTGACCCTGGCGGCCTTGACCAACATCGAAACCGGACGCCCGGACAGTGAGGGCCGACGACGCCGTGAGATCACCGTCGAGGAGTTGCTCGCCCTGGCCTACGCCCTCGACGTCAACCCGGTGGACCTGATGGTTCCGGGAGACGCAGCCGACGACGACCCGTACGACGTGACGCCCGAGGTGACGGCGTCCTCCGCCGCCACACGCGACTGGATCAGCGGGCTGGGCTTCCTCACCCCGAAGGGCGCGGCCGACCTGGCCCGCGCGCTTCAGTGGATGCCGAAGGAGCGCGCCGAAGCCGTCGTGGCTCGGTGGGTGCGGCGCGACAGCCGGGAGCACCAGGCCGAGCAGGACGTCACGGTGACGCTGGAAGATCAGGCTGCGGTGGTCGCTGCTGCGGACCAGATCCCCCTGGAAGAAGCGCGCCGTGAAGTCCACCGCCGCGCCGGCATCGAGGACGGGGGAGAGACGGAGTGAAGCCGTACAAGTCCTGCTCGTGCCGGGACACGGAGACGAAGAAGCTGCTCGGCAAGAAGTGCCCCGACCTCAGCAAGAAGGGGCACGGCGGTTGGTACGCCCGGTACGAAGCACCGCCGTCCGCCGAGGGGAAGCGTCGGCAGCCGCGCATCGGCCCGTTCGACACGGAGCGCGAGTGCAAGGTCGAGCTGGGCAAGGTGCTCGGCACGGCCGCCAGCCCGAAGGCGCACGACGAGCGGAAGACGACGCTCGGCGAGTTCCTCGAACGCCGGTACGCCTGGCGGAAGTCGGAGGCCGAGACGGGCGAGGGCCTGGCGAAGTCCACCCTCGACGCCGAGCGCGAAACGATCGACCTCTACGGCAAGCCTGGCCTCGGTCACATCAAGGTCGTCGACCTCACCGACGAGCACTTTCGCGAGCTGTATGCCGCCATGCGCAAGCTGAACCGGCCCGAGGAGCAGGGCGACCGGTCGGAGATCCTGCGCCGGCTGAAGGACGCGCGCGCCACCCGCGAGGGGAAGCGGCTGCACTCCCGTCCGATCGGCGAGAGCCGCATCCGGCGGGTGCACGCGGTCCTGCACGGGGCTCTCACGGACGCGTCGAAGTTGTCGAAGATCCGGCCGGACAATCCGGCTGACGGGGTCTGGCGGTCCAAGGGCGGCAAGCGGAAGCAGGGCCGCGCGAAGCCACTGCTGTGGACGGCCGAGCGCGTCGAGGCGTGGCAGAAGACCGGGAACGTCCCGGCAAAGGTGATGGTGTGGACGACCGACCAGGCCGGGAACTTCCTCGACTTCGCCGAGGCTTCCGGCGAGCGGCTCTATCCGGCGTTCCATCTCGATGCGTACTACGGCCCCCGCCGCAGTGAACTGGTTGGCGCCGAGGAGAAAGACCTCAGCCTCGAACGGAAGCGGCTGCACATCCTCCAGGCGCAGGCTGACGACGAACTCGACTCCACCAAGACCGAGAGCGGGTATCGACAGATCCCCCTCGACGACGAGACGGTCCGCGTCCTGCGGGCCTGGCACAAGCGGAAGCTGGAGGAGCGGCTGGCGTGGGGCGAGGCGTACGAGGACGCCGGCCGAGTGTTCTGCTACGAGAACGGCGCCGCACTCAAGGCCGAGTACCTGTCGTCCAGGTTCAAGATCCTGCTTGAGCGGCACGCCAACATCCGCGCCAAGGGCAAGGAGGGGTGGCCGGTCGAGCGGATCGCCCGGAAGTACCGGACGACCGAGGCCGCGGTCGAGGTGGCGCTGAGGCTGACGCTGCCACCCATCCGATTCCACGACCTGCGACACGGTGCCGCAACGATGTTGATCGCGGCTGGGTGCGACGACAAGTTCGTGTCCGAGGTGCTCGGCCACGCCTCGGTCAGCTTCACGCGCGACGTCTACCAGGTGCTCGCCGAGGAGCTGGCGGAGGATGCCACGCGCCGGATCGCCGCCTTCATTCCGCGTCAGAGCCGCCTTTCGGCAGTTGGTGCCATCACCGTGCCATCTGGGGGTTGAAAGTGGCTCTGAAAGCAACTCAGGGAGCCCAGCCGATTTCGGCCGAACTCCCTGGTCAGGTGGCGGAGGCGGAGGGATTTGAACCCTCGATGGGCTTTAAGGCCCAAACCGCATTAGCAGTGTGTTGGGATTCGTCTGAGGATGACGGGCCGAGAATGCCCGAGACGCTGCGTCGCAGGTCACAACACCTTTGCCGTCTGGCGTGGTTGGTCCTCGTCGGAACGCGTACGTGCCACTTGGTGCCAGCGCCGTGCCATCAGGATCACCCGTCAGGACTCCCCTTGACCTGCGACCACGCCCCCGCCGGCGGTCGCTCGGGAAGCTTCGCCCCGGGCCGTCGCATGTACCAGCGCATGAACTCTCGGATCACCCTGCCGCGCGGGCTGCGGCCCTCTGGGTGCACGGCGCGCGTCGCAGCCTCGAACGGTTCCCACTCGTCGTCTGGCGCACGGAACCGGCGGGGAGTGTCGTACTCGGTCTCTACCTCGGGTGTCATGCCCGCGAGAGTACGGCTTTGTAGCCACAGACGGCAAGCGTGCGCACGAGTGTTCGTAGCCACAAACTCACCCGGCAACCCCCTTGCTTTGTAGCCACAAAGCCATTAGGTTTGTAGCCACAAGGACGGCCCCCGGCGGTGTTACCAGCACCAGCCGAGGGCCTGACGGAATCACCTGCGTCAACAGGAGAACCGCTGATGAAGAAGTCTGCCATCCGCCGCGAGCACCGCACGACCCGCCGTGCCCTTCGCGCCACCCTCCGCCGTCGTACGGCCGCCACCCGCGCCACCCAGCGCGCCGTTCGCGCCGTCGCCACCGGCACCCCCCAGCCCGTCCGCACGCGCCTCGTCGCGGCCGGCCTGGACGACGCCACCG
>CBFHCJ010000058.1:0-17402 GCA_965654005.1 uncultured Streptomyces sp.
GCATCGGGACCTGGCCACCCTCGACGACCGCCTGGGCGAACTGGTCGGGGGACATACCGGAGGAGGCCGCACGCCGCATGAGGTGCTCGGTGAGCTCCTCCTGGTTGACGTTGAGCTTCTCCTTGTTGACCAGCTCGTCGAGCAGGAACTGGGTCTTGATGCCCTTGACCGCGGCCTCGCGCGTCTCGGTCTCGAACTCCTCGGCGGACTTGCCCTGGATCTCCAGGTACTTGTCGAGGGTCAGACCCATCTGGGCGAGCTGGTGGTGCTCGAGGTTGTGCTTACGGGTGTTGACCTCGTCCTCGAGGAGCTTCTCGGGGACCGGGACCTCGACCAGCTCGAGCAGCTTGTCCAGGACGCGCTCCTGGGCCTGCGTGGCCTGGTCGTACTGCTTCATGTTCTCGAGGCGCTTGCGGCTGTCCGCCTTCAGCTCCTCCAGCGTGTCGAACTCGGAGGCGAGCTGCGCGAACTCGTCGTCCAGCTCCGGCAGTTCGCGGGCGGCGACCTGGGTGACCTTGACCGTCACCTCGGCCTCCTGGCCGGCCGCCGAGCCGCCCTTGAGCTCGGAGGTGAAGGTGGCCTCCTCGTCGGCCGACAGGCCCTTGACGGCGTCGTCGATGCCGTCGAGCAGCTCGCCGGAGCCGATGGTGTAGGAGACGCCGCTCGCGACGCCGTCCTCGAGGACCTCGCCGTCGACCTTGGCCTCAAGGTCGACGGTGACCACGTCGCCGTCCTCGGCGGCGCGCTCGACCGGGGTCGTCGAGGCGAAGCGCTCACGCAGCTGCTGGACCGACTTCTCGATGTCCTCGTCCGACACCTCGACGGCGTCGACCTCGACCTCGATGCCGGAGTAGTCCGGGATCTCGATGGTCGGGCGGACGTCGACCTCGGCGGTGAAGGACAGCAGCTCGTTGTCCTTCAGCTCCGTGATGTCGACCTCGGGCTGGCCCAGCGGGTTCAGCTCGGCCTCGTTGACCGCCTCGGTGTAGAACTTCGGGAGCGCGTCGTTGACGGCCTCCTCCAGCACGGCGCCACGGCCGAACCGCTGGTCGATGACCCGGGCCGGGATCTTGCCCTTGCGGAAGCCCTTCACCGTGACCTGCTGGTTGATCTTCTTGTACGCCGCGTCGAGGCTGTCCTTGAGCTCCTCGAAGGGCACCTCAACAGTGAGCCGAACCCGAGTCGGGTTCAGGGTCTCCACGGCGCTCTTCACGGTTCGGTCTCCTTGTGGCTGACTTCTTGGGGTTCTGCCGATCTGCTCCGCCCCGGACGGGCGGGCCTTCGGCGGATTCGCGGGCCCCTGCCTGAGAGACGTGGCAGTGCAGACACACGGGCGCGCAGCTTGCATAGTAACCGGAGCCACTCGGCGCCCCAAAAGGCGATCAAGCGAGCCGGTGCCCGGCGGGCGCCGGTCGGTGGTCGGGGTGGCGGGATTTGAACCCACGGCCTTCCGCTCCCAAAGCGGACGCGCTACCAAGCTGCGCCACACCCCGTCTGGTGCGACACGTAGGGTACATGCCCGGACGGCCTACGTCGGCCCGTTTGCGTACAGGCGGGCTCGCGAATCCTCATGGGCGGGCGCGCGGACCGAACGCGTTGGCCTAGGAGGCGGACGACCCGCTACGATGCCTCCTGTGCCGCGGTCACTGACCTGCGGCGCGTCCTGTTGCGGGCGTAGCTCAATGGTAGAGCCCTAGTCTTCCAAACTAGCTACGCGGGTTCGATTCCCGTCGCCCGCTCTGTACGGCTCAGGGCCAGGTCAGAGGATCATTCCTCTGACCTGGCCCTGAGTGTTACCGGGGGTTCCGATCAGTCCGGCGCCAGGGACCACGCCCGCTCCATGGCGTGTGGGGCGGCGGCAGACGGGCACCCGTGCCACACTCAGGAGGCCCGGTCGCGGGCACACCTGACTCGGGAGTGCGTATGACCCCGCGCTTCAGGAGACTCGGCAACGGCCTGATGACCTGCATCGCCGTGGCCTGGTTCGGATACCAGGCCCTATATGGCGAGGGGCCGCTACGGATCTCCTCCATCCTCTTTTTGATCGTGGGCGTGGTGACGACTGCAGGCGCGGTCCTCGATCACGTCCGCCCTCGACCGAAGCGGCGCCGGGCATATGAGCGGGACACCGGAGCCAAGGACTCACAGGCGGCGGGAGAGCCGACCACGGTCCAGGGCGAACTTGGGAGCGCCGGAGGTCAGGGAACGCGTCAGAAAGCCCCACGCGCCCTCTGCGTGCCCGATCGAGCAGCCACCGACGGGGAACACCGGCGAGCGCCCCGGGAAGGCGTAGCCCGCCGTCTCGCCAGGTCGGCACCCACCCGCATACGCGATCTTCCAAACCGGCACCGCGGGTTCGATTCCCGTCGCCCGCTCCATCCGCCGGAGGCCGACCGCGCGAGATGGACCACTCCCATGCCGCCGGAGCCCAGACGGTCCTCGACGCGGTAACCGCCCACCTCGGTCGGGTCGGGCCCGGTCTCGCCCGTTCAGAAGCTGATCGAGTGGATGGTGTCCGCTATCGAGTTGAGGAACCGGTTGATGGACGGAGCCATACCGGTCGAGGCGAGGAAGAAGCCGAACAGGATCGCCACGATCGCCGGGCCGGCCTTGATCGAGCCTCCTCTCATCAACACCACCAGGATGATCGCCAACAGAAGCACCACTGACAGCGAAATGGCCACAACTGATCACACCCTCGGTCGGTCCGCTCTCCCGCCCGGGAGTGCATCCCCTGCGCACCCCCGCCAGAACCATCGTGCCACCAACCGGCCCTCCCTATGCGGATAGTGAGGCAACGTCGGCCACCTCCGCCACACGGGCCCGCCCGGCCGCACGGCGAGTGACCGTGAACCCCACGGTGCCGCACAGCAATTCAGAGGGTCTGCCGACAGGCATTCCACAGAGATCGTTTCCATGTCCACACATCGTGTTCGCGGGTAATTCGAATACCTTCACCCCGCTTCATCAGCCGGACATTTCACCAGAGTCGCCCTCAGGCGTTATGCACCCTTCAGTCAGGATGAATACGGACACAACGGCCGTATGCGGTAGGAAAATCTGCCTGATCATCGATGCCTCATCGATGCCTCATCGATGCCTCCACGATGTCTCGTCACCGCGTCATCGATGTGTGCAAGAACACGTCTCGGCAATGCCGACTTCCCTCAATGCGGGGTACACGCAGGCGATAAGCAGGATTCCTCTCGGGGGTTTTACGAACGTCCACAGACGACGCTAGGGTGCCACAGATGTTCCACGCCGCCTCGTCCTCCGCAAGAGCAACAGGCCCGTCATCGGCACCGCCCTCCCGCACGCCGCTCCCCACGAAGCCACCCGCCGAACAGTCGGCCGAACAGCCCGCCAAGCAGCGTGACGCCTTCTTCGACAACGCCAAGTACCTGGCGATCGTGCTGGTGGCCATGGGCCACTCCTGGGAACCGCTGAAGAGCGACAGCCGTGCCCTCCAGGCGGCGTACATGTTCGTCTACGCCTTCCACATGCCCGCGTTCATCTTCATCTCCGGCTACTTCTCGCGCAGTTTCGACATGCGCCCCGACCGGCTGAAGCGGCTGGTCACAGGAATCGTGGTGCCGTACGTCGTGTTCGAGACGGGGTACGTCCTCTTCAAGCGCGCCATCGGCGGCGATCCGGACCTGGCGATCAGCCTGCTCGATCCCTGGTACCTGACGTGGTTCCTGGCCGCGCTGTTCATCTGGCGGCTGACGACCCCCCTCTGGAAGCTGGTGCGCCACCCGGTCCCGCTGGCGATCGTGATCGCCATGCTGGCGTCCGTGTCACCGGAGATCGGCGACGACCTGGACCTGCAGCGGGTTCTGCAGTTCCTGCCCTTCTTTGTCATCGGTCTGTCGGCGAAGCCGGAGCACTTCCGGTGGGTGCGGCGCCGCGCGGTCCGTGTCCTGTCGGTGCCGGTGTTCGCGGGAGCGCCGGCCGTGGCATGGTGGGCCGTGCCGCGGATGAATCCGGCGTGGTTCTACCACCGCGACAGCGCACAGCAGTTGGGGGCGCCGTGGTGGTGCGGGCCGGTGATGGTGCCGGCGCTGCTGGGCTGCTCGCTGCTGCTCACGGCGTGCTTCTTCTCGTGGGTGCCGCGGCGGGAGATGTGGTTCACGAAGCTGGGTGCGGGGACGTTGTACGGGTACCTGTTGCACGGGTTCTTCGTGAAGGCGGCGGATTACCGGGGCTGGTACGACGAGCAGTGGTTGCACGGACCGCTGGGTGAGGTGTTCGTGACACTGCTCGCGGGCGTCGTGGTGACCGCGCTGTGCACGCTGCCCGTACGGAAGGCCTTCCGGTTCGTGATGGAGCCGGAGATGAACTGGGCGTTCAGGCGGGATGCGGCGGCGCTCACGCGGGTGCGCTCCGTGGGGAGGGCCGGGTGAGGCCGTCGTCCCCGGGATCCCCCGGCAACGGGTAGTACAACGCTCGTCCACCGTGCCCGGGGGGGCGCTCGGGGTCGAACAGCGGCGCGTCTGATTCAGTCGGCGTCGGTGAGGCCGAGATACCCGCGCATGGCGGCGTACTTGCGGGTGAGCCGCTGCGCGGTGGGGGCGTCGAGGGCGGCGAGCCGTCGCGGGTCGGCGTTGTGCGCGAGGTCGGCAGCCTTGACGAGGCGGGCGCCGGGGGTGGCGAGGATGCGCCGGGCGTACGCCTCCGGGGGCTCGTCGGGGTGCTTGGTGACGGCCCGTACGACGTCCTTGGTGATCTGCGACAAGGGGGCGGCGTCCAGCCACTCCTCGCTGAGGACGCCATCCTCCACCGAGTCGTGCAGCCAGGCGGCGGCGACGAGTTCGTCGCCGCCGCCGCGTGCTCTCACGCCCTCGGCGACGGCCCGCAGATGCTCCGCGTACGGCCGCCCGGCCTTGTCCGTCTGCGCGGCGTGCGCGTCACACGCGACGGCCTCGACCTCCGCCAGTGTCATGAGTGCCATGACCAGCTCCCCCCTGCCTCTGCCTCCGCAACATAAGGCATGGGCGAGCGGGGAGTACAGCGTGGGGCGGGAGGGGTGGATCAGTACTGGGCCGGGGCCGCGGCCGGGGGCTGGAGCTTCTTCACCTTGGCACTGACGATGACGTTCCAGAGGAGGGTGAGCGGGGTGAAGATCACGAGGGAGGCGGGGCTCCACCAGCCCTGCACCAGCGTCTCGTTGGTCAGCTGCTTGTAGGCACGCATCCCGCAGGAGTGGCACATGGGCCCTTCCAGCTTCCGGAAGGTCATCATGACGAGCAGCCCGCGGTGGGCGCGGAAGGTGACGTCCGCGGCGGGGGCGGTACCGCAGAATCGGCAGGAGAGGTACGGACCCTGACCGGGGGCGCCCGGAGCTGCCGGGTTGGGGTACGGGGAGGCCCCCTGGGGATACCCGGCACCTGACCCCGCGTACCCCTGGGGCTGCGGGTAACCGGCCTGCTGGGCGTAGGGGTTGGGGTAGCCGGGCTGGTTGGGCTGGTTCGGCTGGTTGTACTGGTTCGGCTGGTTGTACTGGGGGTTCTGGACGTAGGGGTTGGGCTGGGGCATGGTCATGGGACCGGGCTCCTGGGACGGTTGTGGTGGAAGTGAACGACTGGGGGGAGCGGTTATCTCTATCGCGAGGGACATGCCTGCGCCAACTCGGTTGTGATGTCTCGTCCGCTCGGCGCCGACACGGTTCCGCCGTCGGGCCCCTCAGCGGAGAGCCTGAGCCGTCGGTCCCTCGCGGGAGATCAGCAGCAGCGCCCGGTCGTCGTTCACGTCCTTCGCCACCGCCTCGATGAGGTGCCAGGCCGCGCCGTGGAAGCCTCCGGCCACATAGCGGTCGGCCTCTCCCGTGAGGCGGTCGATGCCCTCGACGATGTCGCGTTCGGACGTCTCGACCAGGCCGTCCGTGAACAGCATCAGGACGTCGCCGGGGCGGAGCGAGCCCTTCACGGGGTCGAACTGGGCGCCGTCGTAGACCCCGAGGAGCGGGCCTTCGGCCACCTTCTCCTCCCAGCGGCCGGTGCCCGCGCTGAGCTGGAGGCCCGGCGGGTGTCCGGCCGAGTAGAGCTCGTAGTCGCCCGACTCCAGGTCAAGGACCAGGTGGATCGAGGTGGCGAAGCCCTCGTCCCAGTCCTGGCGGAGCAGATAGCCGTTCGCCGCCGGCAGGAACGCGTGCGGTGGGAGCGATCCCAGCAGGCCGCCGAACGCCCCGGACAGCAGCAGGGCGCGCGAACCCGCGTCCATGCCCTTGCCGGAGACGTCCGTCAGGACGACCTCCAGTGTGCGGCCCCCGTTCGTACGGGCCGCCACCACGAAGTCGCCGGAGAACGACTGACCGCCGGCCGGTCTGAGCGCCATCTCGCGGTGCCAGCCCTGCGGCAGATCTGGCAACTTGCTCTGCACACGGATACGTTCGCGCAGGTCGAAGAGCATGGTCCCGCCGCCCCGCCAGGGCACGCCGACCCGGCTGCGGAACTGCGCGATCAGCAGTCCGAAGAAGCCGCAGGCCGCGACCACGAGCACGATGCCGGGGGTGACCCGCGACGACCCCTCGGTGTACGGGCCGAGGCGGACGGACTCGACGATCAGCGCGGTGGCGGCGGCGGCGTACAGACCGAGCAGGCTGGAGGGCCGCAGCAGCAGGCCGCCCGCCATGATCGGCAGGACGAGCACGGCCGGGGAGCACCACACGGGATCGGCCAGCGTCGTGGCCGCTATCAGCGGGATCGTCAGCAGCAGACCGGCCAGCGCGACCCAGTCCGAGCCGTCCCCGCGGAAGTAGTCCACCGCGGATCTGCGCACGCCGGTGCGGACCCGGTGCCACTGCTTCTTCAACCGGGCCGTGAACGTCTCGGCTTCCGCGCGCCGCTCTCGTCCTGCTGCCATCGTTCGGGACTTTATCGATCGGACCAGCCGCTTGGCACGTGAGGTCCCACTTGTCCCCCGTCCGAGCGCTGAACTTCACAGGAAGGGGGCTCCCGTAACCGGGGAGAAATCATCTCGCTCGTCCGACATTGCCCTGGTAGGCATGGCTCATGACGACTGACGTGCGGGTGCTGCGGCAGGACGAGTGGAACGGCTGGTACGACGGGCTCATCCGGGCCTTCGGCGGAGTGGACGAATCACCCGAAGAGCGCGAACTCTGGCACGGTCTCACAAAGTTCGACCGCTTCCTGGGCACCTGGGACGAGGGGACGTGTGTCGGCACCGCGGGAGCGTTCGACTTCCGGCTCACCGTCCCCGGCGGCACCTCGGTCCCCGTGGCGGGCATCACGATGGTGACCGTCGCGGCCACACACCGCCGGCGCGGGGTGCTGACGTCGATGATGCGCCGGCTGTTGAACGACATCCACTCCTGGGGCGAGCCGCTCGCGGTGCTGACGGCCACCGAGCCCGCGATCTACGGCCGGTTCGGGTACGGCGCCGCGACCTTCCAGATCAGCGCCGAGATCGACACGAACCTCGTACGCCTGTCCGTTCCGGCCGGCACCGATGACGTACGGCTGCGGTACGCGGAGCCCGCCGACGTCCTCGACGCCTGCGAGGCGGTGTACGCGCGGCTGGTGCCCGGCCGCCCGGGCATGCTGGCGCGGCGGCCCGGCTGGGAGCGGCTGCAGGTGCTCGACCCGGCGAGCGAGCGGGACGGAGCGTCGCCGCTGCAGTGCGTGGTCGCCGAACGGGGTGGCGAGGTAACGGGGTACGCGCGCTTCCGTACCAAGCTCGGCTGGGGGGTCACCGGGCACAACGGCACGGTGACCCTGGAGAACCTGGCCGCGCTCGACCCGGCGACGGACGCGGCGCTGTGGCGCTTCCTGTTCGGCATCGACCTGATGACGACGCTGATCATGCGCGGACGGCCGGTCGACGAGGCCTGGCAGCATTTGGTGTCCGACATTCGGCGGTGCCGACCGAGGCTGCGGGACGCGCTGTACGTGCGTCTCGTCGACGTCGGGGCGGCGCTGGAGGCGCGGACGTACCAGACGCCGGTGGACGTGGTGTTGGAGATCGAGGACGCGTTCTGCCCCTGGAACGCGGGGGGTTGGCGGCTCACGGGTGACGCCAAGGGCGCGACCTGTGCGCGTACCACCGACGCGGCCGATCTGGCACTGTCCGTACGGGAGTTGGGAGCGGCGTATCTCGGCGGTGTGTCCCTCGCGTCGCTGGCGGCGGCCGGGCGGGTACGGGAGCTGCGGCAGGGGGCGCTGGCGGAGGCGTCGCTCGCGTTCGGTTCGGTGGTGGCGCCCTGGCTGCCGCACGGGTTCTGACCGGCCCCGCCCGCGCCCGGCACGGCGCGTCCGGCGGATCATGCCGCTTCGCTCGCGCGGCGCGCGGACAGGCCCTACCGCTTCTGGCAGCCGGGGCACCAGAACAGATTGCGGGCGGCGAGATCGGCGGTGCGGATCTCGCCGCCACAGATGTGGCAGGTCAGGGTCGCCCTGCGGTACACGTACACCTCGCCGCCGTGGTCGTCGACGCGCGGCGGACGGCCCATCGCCTCCGGGGTGTGCTCGGGGCGGACGGTGTCGATGCGGTTGTTGCGGACACCCTCGCGCATGAGTTCGACGAGGTCGGCCCAGATCGCGTCCCATTCGGCCGGGGTGACGTCCTTGCCGGGGCGGTACGGGTCGATGCCGTGCCGGAAGAGGACCTCGGCGCGGTAGACGTTGCCGACACCGGCGATGACCTTCTGGTCCATGAGCAGGGCGGCGATGGTCGTACGGCTGCGGGAGACGCGGCGGTAGGCGGCCGTGGGGTCGGCATCGGCGCGGAGCGGGTCGGGGCCGAGGCGGCCGTGTATGGCGGCCTTTTCGTCGTCCGTGATCAGGGCGCAGGTGGTGGGGCCCCGGAGGTCGACGTACGAGCTCGGGTTCGCGAGGCGGAGGCGGACCGTGTCGGTGGGCGGGGGCGCGGGGGCGTCGCCGAAGCTGACCTTGCCGAAGAGGCCGAGGTGGATGTGCACCCAGTCGCTGCCGCGGAAGCCGAGGAAGAGGTGCTTGCCGTGGGCGTCGGCGGAGTGCAGCTCGGCTCCGTCGAGAAGGGCGGCGGCATCGGCGAACTTGCCCTGGGGGCTACGGACGGTGACGGCACCGCCGGCGAACCGGGCGGCGTAGTCCTCGGCCAGCCGGTGAATGGTGTGCCCCTCTGGCACCGGTCCCCCACCCTTTCAGCACACGGGACTCCGCCCCGGACCGCGCCAGGGGGCTCTGCCGCCCCCTGGCCCCCGCCCCTCGAACACCCAAGGGGCCTGCTCTCCGCTTCTCAGCCCTGTTCTCAGCCCTGTTCTCAGCCCTGCGGGTGGTGCGGCGGGATCGGTGGGAGCTCGCCCGTGGTCTCGTACGACGACAGCATGTCGATGCGCCGGATGTGCCGCTCGTCGCCGGAGAACGGCGTGTTCAGGAAGGTCTCGACGAACTTCGTCGCCTCCTCCTGTGTGTGCATCCGCGCACCCACGGCGACGACGTTCGCGTTGTTGTGCTGTCGGCCCAGCGCCGCCGTCTCCTCGCTCCACGCGAGGGAGGACCGCACGCCCTTGACCTTGTTCGCGGCGATCTGCTCGCCGTTGCCCGAGCCGCCTATCACGACGCCGAGGGCGTCGGGGTCCGCGGCCGTCCGCTCCGCGGCGCGGAGGCAGAACGGTGGGTAGTCGTCCTGGGCGTCGTAGATGTGGGGCCCGCAGTCCACGGGCTCGTGGCCGGCGGCCTTGAGCCACTCGACGAGGTGGTTCTTGAGTTCAAAGCCGGCATGGTCGGAACCGAGATACACGCGCATGGTCCGAGTGTGACACGGCTGTTTCGGGGCGGCAGCGCCGGGTGTCTACCCAGGTGACATGAGCAACCCAACGGAAACCAAGGAATGCCCCGCATCACTCACCTCAATCAAAGGTTCACGAATCCATTTGCCTTCGTTTCGCCTGACCGACTCGGGCGCTCAACTTCGCGTTCGGGGCCGGGGACCGTACGGAGGGGCTGTACGACGCCGATGCGCGAAAGAGGCTCGCCGAGCTGAAGTCGCAGTACGACCCGGCGAACCTCTTCCGCAGGAACTACAGGATCAACGCTCTATGAGCTTCCAGGCGGTGGGCAGCAGGCCCATCGCCAGGGCCGCCTTCAAGGCGTCGCCGATCAGGAACGGCGTGAGCCCGTACGCGATCGCGGCGCTCACGGGCATCCCGGCGGCGAAGGCCAGGTACGGGACGCCGACGGCGTAGATGATCGCCTCGCCCAGCAGCATCGCGCCGGCCGTGCGCAGCACCGAGCGGTCGGCGCCGCGGCGGGCCAGGGCGCCGACGACGGTGGAGGCGAGCACCATGCCGAGGATGTAGCCGAAGGAGGGCGCGGCGGCACCGGAGCCGCCCGCGGCGAACCACGGCACACCGGCGACACCGGCCAACGCGTAGAGCGCGAGCGACAGGAAGCCGCGGCCCGCGCCGAGGGAGGTGCCCACCAGCAGCGCGGCGAAGGTCTGGCCGGTCACCGGCACCGGGGAGCCCGGCTCGGGCACCGTCAGCTGCGCGGCGAGCCCGGTGAGCACGGCGCCGCCGACCACGAGGGCGACGTCGCGGACGCGGGACGCGGGCAGCAGGTCGGCGAGGACCTCGCCGGGGCGTGCGGGGACGGTGGCGGTGCTCATGAAGACTCACTCCGGCGATGGAGACGGCGATGGAGACGGCGATGGAGACGGCGATGGGGACGGCGATGGGGACGGCTTGGGACACGGTGACGCTATCCCAGGGCCCCGGAGCCGATCACCGTCAGCGCTCGACAAAGGGCTGATCGGCGACTTGATGGGATTCATACAAATGGTGCTGGTTACACCTGATGGGGCGTGACGCCGGTCACTGAGGTGGGATGCTTTTTCGTCCACAGATGGGGCGTTGGGCGATTGTAGGGTTTCACCAAACTGTTTTCCCGGCTGAGCGGCGGCCGAACGGCGGCCGACCAGATGCCGAACGCCGGCCGACCGGATGCCGTCTCGCCCGTCGGTCGCCGCCTGGGCAGCCCGGGACCGTTTTGCTAGCTTCGAGCGCATGGTTGCCCAGGCCCGGAACTTCTCGTCGCGTCGCTATGTCGACCTGCGACGCCAGGGCACGGCCACCTGTCGCCGCCCGGTATGAGGTGTGCGGAGCTGATCCGGCGCGCCTCGTCCGCCTCAGACGGCGCAGTGTCGGACCGGCTCCCGAGGAAGATCCCATGCCTTTCACCGCAACTCCCACCCTCAGCTCTCCCGTCCCCCGCGCCGCGGACAGCGACCGGCGCAGGACCAGTGCCAGCGTCGTCCTGCGGTCGGTGCTGGAGCACGGACCGGTGGCGCGCAGCACCATCGCCCGGCTGACCGGCCTCTCCCCGGCGTCGGTGACCGACTACTGCGCCCGGTTCGCACAGCTCGGGCTCATCCGGCAGGCCGCCGCACCCCGGCGGTCCAACGGGGTGGGGCGGCCGCATGTGCCGGTGGACCTCGACGAGACCCGGTTCGTGGTGGGCGGGGTGCATGTGGCGGTCCCGTACACGACGGTCGCGCTGCTCGATCTGCGCGGGCGGGTGGTGGCAGAGCAGCGGCTGAAGCACGCCCGTACGGAGCCCTTCGACGTGCTGGCGCGGGCCGCCGAGGCGCTGGACGCGCTGTCGGCCCGGGCCCGGGGAGGCAGGCCGCTGGGCGTCGGCGTGGCGGTCGGCGGCTGGGTGGACCGTGACTCCGGAACCGTCGTCGAGCACGCGCTGCTCGGCTGGCGGGACGTGGCGGTGCGGGAGGTGATGGCTGCCCGCACCGGGTTGCCGGTCCATGTGGACGGGCACGCCCGGGCGCTGGTGAACGCGGAGCGGTTGTTCGGGCGGGCGCGCGGCAGTCGCAGCGTGCTGCATCTGTTCGTCGGCAATATGGTCGACGCGGCTTTCGCCACCAACGACGAGGTGCACCACGGCCCGCGCTCGCAGGCGGGGTCCATCGCGCATCTGCCGTGGGCGGGTGGCAAGGAGCGGTGCGAATGCGGGCGGACCGGGTGCCTGCAGGTCGAGTTGAGCGAGCGGACCCTGTGCCGGCGCGCGCGTGAGGCCGGCGTCATCGACGGCGTGGACCCCATGCACGTGGTCGCCGCGGCGGCCGACGGCGACCCGGTGGCCGTACGGCTGCTGGTGGAGCGGGCCCGGATGGTGGGGCGGGCCGCGGGGCTGCTGCTCGACGTGCTCAATCCGGAGACCGTCGTCGTCACCGAGGTCGGGGTCATTCACCGCGAGGACTGCCTTGCCGCGCTGCGGGAAGCGGTCGGGCCGGAGCGGGCCGGCTCGGTTTCGCCGACGAGTTTCCCGGATGCCGTACTGGCGGTGGCGGGCGGATCGGTGGCTTTGGACATGCTCTACCGGGATCCGCTGAACGTGTCGCGCGAACTGAATTAATTCAGAAACTCTGAATGTTGACAGGCGTTGCCCGAGGCCAGGACCATGGTGTTCATGAGCCCGCGCATGATCTGTCGCACCCTTTGTTGCTGACACGTTGACGCACTGACGGTCCATCAGACGATCCGTCAGGCGATATCCCGCGGTTGTCTTCGTACGCGCCCTTCTCGCGCTTTCGTATTCCCCATTCCGGGCTTCACCGTGCCCGGAGTCAATTCATTCCCATTCCCCGCGCATGCCTGCCATGTGAACCCAGGGAGTCCTCCCATGCCACCTCTGCCCGCGTCCGGCCTCGACCGGCGATTGTTCCTCTCCTCCGTACTCGGTGCCGCTGCCGCCGTCACCGGTCTGAGCGGTTGCGCGGGCAGCAGCGCCGCCGCGGGGTCGAAGGGTGTCTCGTCCGCCCCGCTGGCCGACAAGGTCCCGGCCGGTACGAGCCTGAAGATCTCCTCGTACCAAGGCACTCAGCAACTCCAATTCAAGCTGGGCAAGTTGGACGATCTACCGTTCAAGGTGTCGAGCTGGGTGAACATCAGCGCCGGCCCCGATGTCATCAACGCCTTCCGCGCCAAGTCCCTGGACCTCGCCAACAACGCGGGCATTCCGCCGATTCAGGCGCACTACCAGGGCTTCGACGCGAAGATCGTCGCGATCGACATCACCCGCAAGCCCAACTACCTCTTCGCCACCAAGCCCGGCAGCGACATCCGGTCGGTCGCCGACTTCAAGGGCAGGAAGCTCGCCTTCTCACAGGGCCAGGCCCAAGGCGTCGTTCTGCTGAGGGCGTTGAAGCAGGCAGGAATCAAGTACGACGAGGTCGATCTCGTCCCGCTGACCAGCAACCAGTTCCTGACAGCCCTGCAGTCCGGCCAGGTGGACACAGCCCCGCTCGCCAACACCCAGGTGCCCGCGTATCTGCAGCAGTACGAGTCCAAGGGCGCCCACACCATCACCACGGACGTCGTCGACCTGCTCAACCTGCTGTGGGCGCCCACCTCGGTGCTCGACGACTCCGCCAAGGCCGCCGCGGTCGCCGCGTACATCCCGTACTGGGCCAAGGGCCAGATCTGGGCATACGAGAACCCCGACACCTGGAACGAGGAGTTCTACGTCAAGACGCAGAACCTCACCCTTCCCCAGGCCCGGTCGATCACCAAGCTCGCCAACAAGCCGCTGTTCCCGCCGAGCTGGGGCGAGGCGATCAAGTGGGAGCAGGAGACCGCCGATCTGCTGGCGGAGGGCGGCTTCGTGAAGAAGTTCGACGTCTCCTCGCTCTTCGACCACCGCTTCGAGGACATCGCCGCCAAGGCCGTACCGGCGGAGTACCGGAGGTGACCGCCATGACCACCACGACCACTACGACCACCACGACCACCGCAGCCCCGGTGACGGCTCACGAGGACATCCCTCGGGTATCACGCCGCCACCGCGGCCTCTCCCCCGGCAAACGCATCCCCGCCTCCCGGATCGCCGGACCGGCCCTCCTGCTCGTCCTGTGGGCCGCCGCCTCCGCCGCCGGACAGCTCGATCCGGGCGCGATCCCGGCGCCCTGGACGGTACTGAGGACGGCCGGCCACCTCTGGACGGCCGGAACCCTGCCCACCGACATCCTGACGTCGCTGGAGCGGGCCGGGTACGGCTTCGCGATCGGCCTGACCGCGGGCGTCGCCCTCGCGCTGGCGTCCGGGCTCAGCCGGGTCGGCGAGGCCCTGATCGACGGGTCGGTACAGCTCAACCGGGCGATCCCGCCCCTCGGTCTGATCCCGCTGTTCATCCTCTGGCTGGGCATCGGCGAGACCTTCAAGATCGCGATCATCGCCATCGTCGTCTACATCCCGATCTACCTCAACACACACGCCGCGCTGTCCGGCATCGACAGCCGGTTCATCGAACTCGCCGAGGTCCAGTCCCTGTCGAAGTGGGCATTCGTCCGGCAGATCGTCATCCCCGGGGCCCTGCCCGGATTCTTCGTGGGACTCCGGCTCGGGGTGACCGGCTCCTGGCTGGGTCTGGTGGTGCTTGAGCAGATCAACGCCACCAGCGGCCTCGGCTACATGATGTTCCAGGCCCAGAACTACGGCCAGTCCGACGTCATCCTCGTCGGCCTGCTCGTCTACGGCGTCTTCGGCCTGGTCTCCGACAGCGCGGTCCGTCTCGTCGAACGGAGGGTGCTGTCATGGCGCCGCACACTGAGCAGCTGACCCGGCCGGCCGTCCAACTCCGAGGACTCACCCGGTCGTTCGACGGGCGTACGGTCCTGGACGGCATCGACCTCGACCTCCCCGCCGGCCAGTTCACGGCCCTGCTCGGACACAGCGGCTCCGGCAAGAGCACGCTGCTGCGGGCGGTCGCGGGCCTCGACCACGAGGTCGTGGGGAGCGGTCAGCTCACCGGCCCGGACCGGATCTCCGTGGTCTTCCAGGACTCGCGGCTGCTGCCCTGGCGCCGGGTCCTGGACAACGTACTCCTCGGCCTCGACGGCAAGGAAGCCGACCGGAAGGGACGCGAGGCGCTCGCCGAGGTCGGGCTGGGGGGCCGCGAGCAGGCCTGGCCCAACGAGCTGTCCGGCGGCGAGGCCCAGCGCGCTGCCCTCGCCCGCTCCCTGGTCCGTGAGCCCGAACTCCTGCTGGCCGACGAGCCGTTCGGAGCACTGGACGCGCTGACCCGGATCAAGATGCACGCCTTGCTCCGGCAGCTGTGGCAGCGCCATCAGCCGTCCGTACTGCTCGTCACCCACGACGTGGACGAGGCGATCGTGCTCGCCGACCGCGTGCTCGTCCTCGACCGGGGCCGTATCGGCCTCGACCTGACCATCGACCGCCCCCACCCGCGCTCGTACCGGGACCCGCTGCTCGGCGAGTACCGGGAACGGCTGCTCGCCGCGCTGGGCGTCACGGAGGACCACGCATGACCAGACAGCTCCACCTGAACGCGTTCCTGATGAACACCGGTCACCACGAGGCGTCGTGGCGGCTGCCGGAGAGCGACCCGTACGCGCATGTCGAACTGTCCCACTACATACGTCTCGCCCGGATCGCCGAACGCGGCACCTTCGACTCGCTGTTCCTCGCCGACGGCCCGCAACTGTGGGGCAGCGTGGCCCAGCGCCCCTCGGGCGCCCTGGAACCCCTCACCCTGCTCACCGCCCTGGCGACGGCCACCGAGCACATCGGCCTGATCGCCACGGCGTCGACCTCCTACAACTCCCCCTACAACCTGGCCCGCAAGTTCGCCTCCCTCGACATCATCAGCGGCGGCCGGGCGGGCTGGAACATCGTCACCACCGCCGGTGCCGAGGCCGCCCGCAACTTCGGTCTCGAGCACGAGCCCGCCCACGCCGAGCGGTACGCGCGCGCCGCCGAGTTCCTCGACGTGGCGCTCAAGCTCTGGGACAGCTGGGAGGACGACGCGATCATCGCCGACAAGGCGGCCGGCGTCTGGGGCGACGACGCCAAGATCCACCCGCCCCGGCACAAGGGGACGTACTTCAGCGTCGAGGGCGCCCTCAACGTTCCCCGCACCCCCCAGGGTTATCCGCTCCTCGTGCAGGCGGGCTCATCGGACGACGGCAAGCGGTTCGCGGCCCGGTACGCCGAGGCCGTGTTCACCGCTCAGCAGACCCTCACCGACGCTCAGGCCTTCTACGCCGACCTCAAGGCCCGTACGGCCGCCGCCGGCCGGGACCCCGACCACATCAAGGTGCTGCCCGGCATCGTGCCGGTCATCGGGTCGACGGAGGCCGAGGCTCGGGCGAACGAACAGGTCCTGGAGGACCACATCGTGTACGCGCACGGGGTGGACCGCCTGGAGAGGCTGCTGCACCTGGAACCCGGGACACTGGAGCTGGACGCGCAGCTCCCCGCCGACCTGCCGCCCGAGGATGCCATCGAGGGCGCCAAGAGCCGCTACACGCTCGTGGTGGAGCTGGCCCGGCGCGAACGCCTGACCGTGCGGCAGCTGATCGGGCGGCTCGGCGGCGGGCGCGGTCACCTCACCTTCGCCGGTACGCCCGAGCAGGTCGCCGACGCGATCGAGACGTGGTTCACGCAGGGCGCGGCCGACGGCTTCAACATCATGCCCGCGGTCCTGCCCTCCGGCCTGGACTCCTTCGTCGACCACGTCGTCCCCCTCCTGCGCGCCCGGGGTCTGCTGCGCACCGCATACGGCCCGCGCCAGACCCTCCGGGAGCGCTACGGCCTCCCCCGACCCACGAACCAGCACTCCCCCGAGTTCTCGGCTCCGCTCGAACAGAGCGGACCCTCACCCGCCGCACTCGCCACCGTCTGAAAGGACCACTCCGCATGTCCATCGAGATCCGCAAGGTCACCGCCGACATCGGCGCCCAGGTCTTCGGCGTCGACATCGGCAAGCCGCTCGACGAGGGGACCGCCGTCGCGATCCGCGAGGCCCTCAACGTCCACAAGGTCCTGGTCTTCGAGGATGTGAACCTCGACGACGAGGGCCAGGAGGCCTTCGCCCGCCACTTCGGCGATCTCACCACCGCCCACCCGACGGTGCCCGCCGTCGAGGGCGCCCCCAACGTCCTGCCCGTGGACAGCGAGCGGGGCCGTGCCAACCACTGGCACACCGACGTGACCTTCGTCCTCAACCCGCCGCAGGCCAGCACCCTGCGCAGCATCACGATCCCGCCGTACGGCGGCGAGACCCTCATCGCCGACTCCGCGGCCGCCTACCGCGATCTGCCCGAGCCGCTGCGCCTGCTGGCCGACAACCTGTGGGCCGAGCACACCAACGACTACGACTACGTGGTGCCGGACGAGGCGATCGACGAGGAGAAGGCCGCTCAGCGGGCACAGTTCACGTCCATCAAGTACCGCACCGTCCACCCCGTCGTCCGCGTCCACCCGCTGACCGGCGAGCGCGGGCTGTTCATCGGCGGGTTCGCGCAGCGGATCGTGGGCCTGTCGGTGGGCGAGTCCCGCAAGCTCCTCGACCTGCTCCAGTCGTACGTCACCCGCCCGGAGAACATCCTGCGCTGGCGCTGGTCGGAGAACCAGCTGGTCCTGTTCGACAACC
>CBFHCJ010000059.1:0-17229 GCA_965654005.1 uncultured Streptomyces sp.
TCCTGCCTTGCACCCCGGCCGGAAACCTTAACTACCCGGCCTTGGGGGAACTTCAAACACCGCGGTCGCGTCCCTCACCTGCGCCCGCCCGCCGACCGACTCGGTGCGCGGGCCCGGGACCTGGGACAAGGCGCAAGCGGCCAGGGCATGCACCACCGGCAGTTCACCGACCACCTGACAGGCCGTGGACAGCCGGACCAGCTCCACCTCGCACACCCGCAACAACTCAGCGATCCGCTCGGCCTCCCCACGCAACCGCTCCGCTTCCCCTCCGCAGGCAGCCTCACGTTCCCGCAGCAGCCGAAGCACCTCATCGCAGCCCACCCAGCCCGCCTTCCACGCCAGCCGATCAACCAGCCGATCAACCAGCCACCGCAACGAGGAGGCCAGCTCAGCGGACACGCCGACAGCGGCACCGTCACTCAAGAAGAAACGCACCCGTCGTCGGTTGCCAACGCTCCGCGTTGACGCCCTCCTTCCGCCTTGCAGCTGCACGCACCAAGCCCCGCTCACCGGCGGTGATGAGGAGCCCTGACGCGAGGCCGACGTGATCCAAACGACAGGCCCTACATCTGGCCGGGCTCGGCGAACCCGAGTTCGGTGTGAATGAAGTCGAGGACCTGGTCAGCTGACGCCGACTGGAGGGCGTCCACCGCTCCGACCCGGTCGGACGGAGCGCCGGCTCCCCGCCACAGCAGCAGCAGATCCTCAAGCCGTTTGGTGATCGCTGCGTGGTCGTCGTCGGGCCCGACCTCGGCGGCTGCCGTCACGGCCGCTTCGAGCCGGTTCAGCTCAGTGAAGATCGCTTTGCTGTCGACTCGTGACGGCTCGTCCGGCAGGAGCTCCCCCAGGAGATGGGAGACGAGTGACGCGGTGGTCTGATGCTCGAAGACCACCGTGGAGGACAGCTGAAGCCCGGTCGTAGCGTTGAGTCGGTTTCGGAATTCGACCGAGGTCAGAGAGTCGAAGCCCAGGTCGGTGAAGGGAGACTCGGTGTCTATCTTCCGGCTCGCACTGTGACCGAGCGCCATGGCCGCCTGAGCGAGCACGAGGTCCAGCACGGCCTGTTCCCGGTCAGGCTCCGCGAGGCCGGCCAGACGTTGCGGGAGGGACTGCCCGGTGGCCTTGCCTGGCGCGTCGGCGGTACGACGAACGGGGGTGCGCGCAAGCCCGCGCAGGAGCGCCGGAAGGGTCCCGGCGAGAGCCTGGGCACGGAGCGCCGCGGGGTCGAGGAGCACCGGGACCAGGAGTGCTTCGTCGAGGTTCAGTGCCGCGTCGAACAGGTGATGGCCCTGTGGGGCGGGAATGGGCCGTAGTCCGGAACGGCCCAGACGGGCAAGGTCCTTCGTGTTCAGCGTGCCGGTCATGCCGCTGGTCTCGTCCCAGTGTCCCCAGGCCAATGAGGTGGCGGGCAGCCCCTGGGCCCTGCGGTGCTGGGCGAGCGCGTCCAGGAAGGCGTTGCCTGCCGCGTAGTTGGCCTGCCCGGGGTTGCCGAGCACGCCCGACACGGAGGAATAGAGCACGAACGCGGTGAGATCCAGGCCCAGATCGCGAGTCAACTCGTGCAGATTCCAGGCCGCATCCACCTTCGGGCGCAGTACCCGTTCCATCCGGTCGGGGGTCATCGAGGTGACAATGCCGTCGTCCAGCGTGCCCGCACTGTGGACCACAGCACGCAGAGGGCGAGAAGGCGGCACAGTGGCCAGCAGGTTCGCCAGGGCAACCCGGTCTGCGGCGTCACACGCGGCGACGGAGACGTCGGCGCCGAGTTCACCCAGCTCGGTGACGAGGTCAGCGGCACCGGCGGCGTCGAGGCCGCGCCGGCTCGTCAACAGCAGGTTGCGTACCCCGTGAGCGGTGACCAGGTGCCGGGCCAGGGCGGACCCGAGCGTGCCCGTGCCGCCGGTGATCAGGACGGTCCCCTCGGGGTCCCATGCCTGCGGCATCGTCATGACCAGCTTGCCCACATGCTTGGCCTGGCTCATGAAGGCGAAGGCATCCCGGGCTCGCCGGATGTCCCAGGTCTGCACAGGCAACGGAGACAACACCCCGGCAGCGAACAGCTCGCGCAACTCGGCCAGCATCTGCCCGAGGCGCTCGGGACCGGCATCGAAGGTATCGAAGGCCTGGTACCGAACGCCCGGGTACTGCTCCGCGACAGCGTGCGCGTCACGGACGTCGGTCTTGCCCATCTCGATGAACCGGCCGCCTCTCGGAAGCAGCCGAAGCGAGGCATCCACCAGGTCACGGGCCAGGCTGTCCAGGACCACGTCAACACCGCAGCCGCCGGTCGCGGCCATGAAGCGCTCCTCGAACCGCGCCGACCTTGACGAGGCGATCCGGTCCTCGCCCATGCCCATGCCGCGCAGTGTCTCCCACTTGGGCTCGCTGGCCGTACCGAACACGTCGGCTCCCAGATGGCGTGCCAACTGCACGGCCGCCATGCCCACCCCGCCAGCTGCCGCGTGGACCAACAGCCGTTCACCGGGAGCCAACTCGGCCAGGTCCACCAGCCCGTAATAGGCTGTCAGGAAGGCCACGGGCACGGAAGCTCCCTGCTCGAACGTCCAGCTGTCCGGCATCAGGATGACCAACCGCGCATCGGCGGTCGCCAGGGGACCGAACGAGTGCAGGACCATGCCCATGACCCGGTCCCCGACCGCGAGCCCGGTCACTCCCGGACCGGTCTCGGTCACGATGCCTGCGGCCTCACTGCCCATGGTGGTGGGGCCCGGGTACATGTTCAGGGTCATCATCACATCACGGAAGTTCACGCCGGCCGCGCGCACCGCCATGCGGACCTCTCCCTCCGCGAGCGGTTGGAGGGCCTCGGGGTAAGGGATCAGCGCCAGGCTCTCCAAGGTCCCGCCGCCGGTGGTGTTCAGCCGCCAGGCCGGGGTGTCACCGGGCGGCGTCAGTGCGGTGCCGCCGGCGGCACCGACCATGCGCGGCGCAAGGAGCCGCGCGTTCCGGACGGCGATCTGAGGCTCGCCCGTGGCGAGCGCAGCCGCGAGAGGAAGTTCGTCGCGGTCCCCGTCGACCAGGACGAAGCGCTCCGGGTTCTCCGCCTGAGCGGTACGCACCAGGCCCCAGATCGCCGAGTGCACCAGAACCGGTACGTCCTCGCCGGTCCGCACGGCCACCGCGCCCCGCGTGACCACCACCAGCCGGGACGACCCCAGCCGCGCCTCCGCGAGCCAGCGTCGCAGCGTATCCAGCAGTGAGATCGTCGTACGACGCACTTCATCCGACAGGGCGGCACCCGGAGCGGTTCCTGGACCCAACTCCAGCACCACGGCGCCCGGTACGGCCACGGCCGTACCCCTGTCGAGATCCCGTACCAGGGCGTCGATGTCACGGTACGTTTCCTGGGGGCCCATACGGACCAGGGAGCCCGCGGAGAGGTCCGCCGCCGGGGTATCGGCCGCAGGAGGCAGTTCCGCCCAGTCGACAAGGTAGGGCGTGCCGGGCTCGACGGATGTCGGTCCGCGAAGCTGTTCCGGGGCGACCGGCCGCAAGGTGAGAGCGTCGATGGTCGCGACGGGCAGGCCGGCGGTATCGGCGACGGCCACGGCGAAGGTGTTCGGGCCGGCGGCCGGGGTGATGCGGACGCGGAGCCTGACGGCGCCGGTCGCGTGGACGGACACCCCGGTCCAGGCGAAAGGCAGAACCGCGGGGGAGAGCGGCGAAAAGTCGCCCGTCGGGTCCAGGAACAGTCCATGGAGCGCGGCGTCGAGCAGTGCGGGGTGGATGTTGTACGCGGCGGATCGCTCGTGGTGTTCCTGCGGCAGCTCGACCTCGGCGTAGATCTCCGTGTCCGACAGCCAGGCCGCACGCAGCCCCCGGAACGCCGGGCCGTAGTCGTATCCGGCTACGGCCAGCTCGTCGTAGAAGGCGTCCAGGGAGACAGGTCGGGTGCCGGGAGGCGGCCAGGCCGTGAGCGCGGCGGTGGACGAAGGCCCGTCGGAGGGGGAGAGGGTCCCGGTCGCGTGCTGGGTCCAGGGCGTCCCGAGAGCGGAGTTCCCCGGCTGGGAGTGGATGGTCACGGTACGGCTGCCCGACTCCTCCGGGCCGCCGACGATGACCTGGACGCGGACCGAACCCTGTTCGGGGACCACGAGGGGAGCGTGCAGGATGAGCTCGTCCAGACGTCCCGAACCGGTCTCGTCGCCGGCCCGGACGGCCATCTCGACCAGCGCCGTGCCGGGAAGTAAGGTGACGCCGGCCACGGTGTGGTCGGCCACCCACGGGTGGGAGTCGGCGGAGAGCCGCCCGGTCAGCACGATGCTGTCGCCGTCGGCGAGTGACATGGTCGCGCCGAGCAGAGGGTGTCGGGCGGAGTCCAGACCCGCGGCGGTGACCTCGGCCGCGTCGGCGGAGGGTCGCGGCCAGAAGGTCTCGTGCTGGAAGGCGTAGGTGGGGAGGTCGGTGAAGCGGGCGTTCGTGCCCTCGTAGTACGCCGACCAGTTCACGGGGACGCCCTGAACCCATGCACGGGCGAGCCCGATGAGCAGTGCCCTGGGCTCCTCACCGTTCTTCCGCAGGAGAGGGATGAAGCCCGGTCCCTGTCCCATCGCCGCCAACGCGCCGTCCGGTCCCAGCTCAAGGAAGCTGGTCACTCCGTTCTGCCGCAGACAGGCGATCCCATCGGCGAAACGCACCGCCTCGCGCACATGCCGCACCCAGTACTGTGGCGAACACAACTCCTCACCGACCACCCGACCGGTCAGGTTCGACACCACCGCAACGCTCGGCGGACGGAACTCAAAGCCCCGAACCACCTCCTCGAACGCCTCCAGCATCGGGTCCATCAACGGGGAATGGAACGCATGCGACACCCGCAGCCCCGTCGCCTTACGCCCCCGTTTGCGCCACTGCCCCGTGATCTCCTCCACGATCTCCCGCCGTCCGGAGATCACCACCTGCGCGTCCCCGTTGACCGCGGCGATCCCCACCTGGGCCGCACGTCCCTCCAACAGCGCAAGCACCTCGGCCTCCGCCGCCTGAAGTGAGGCCATCGCCCCGCCCTCGGGCAACCGCTGCATCAGCACGGCCCTGGCCGTGACCAACGCACAGGCGTCCGCCAGTGACAGCACCCCCGCCACATGAGCCGCGGATATCTCACCGAGGGAGTGCCCGGCCACGAAATTCGGCACGACCCCCCAGGACTCCAACAGTCGGAACAGCGCGACCTCGACGGCGAACAGCGCGGGCTGCGCGAATTCCGTACGGTCCAGGGCCGGCGCATCACCGACGACAACCTCCTTCAACGGACGCTTCAGACGTCCGTCGAAGCCAGCGCACACCTCGTCGAACGCCCGGGCGAACTCGGGGTAGGCCGCATACAGCCCCTGTCCCATTCCTACCCGCTGCGCACCCTGACCAGCGAAGACAAACGCCGTCCGATTATCCCTGCGCGCCACGCCGGACGTTTCCCCGCCAGTTTCCCAGGCCTCAAGGAAACCGTCCCGGCCATCAGCGACCACCACCGCACGATGCTCCAGAACCGCACGGCCTCCCGCAAGCGTCCAACCCGCGTCCACCGGATCCACATCCGGATGCGCGGCAGCCCACTCCCGCAGCCGCTCCGCCTGCCCCCGCAGTGCCTCGGCCGACGCCGCCGAGTAGACCCACGGCAGCAACGGCACCCCCGCTCGGACCGCCTCCCCGTCGTCGACGGCCGCGGGCGCCTGCTCCAGGATCACGTGCGCGTTCGTCCCGCTGATTCCGAACGACGACACCCCCGCCCGACGCACCCGCTCCCCGTCACCCGGCCAGGCAACCGCCTCCTTCAGCAACTCCACCCGCCCGGCCGACCAGTCGACATGCGGCGACGGCTCATCCACATGCAATGTCGGCGGCAGCACCCCGTGCCGCAACGCCAACACCATCTTGATCACACCAGTGACCCCCGCGGCCGCCTGCGTATGCCCGATGTTCGACTTCACCGCCCCCAGCAGCAGAGGCTTCTCCCGGCCCTGCCCATACGTCGCCAGCAGCGCCTCCGCCTCGATCGGATCCCCCAACCGAGTCCCCGTCCCATGCGCCTCCACGACATCGACGTCACCGGTGGTCAACCCCGCACTCGCCAACGCCTGACGTATCACCCGCTGCTGGGACGGACCGTTCGGCGCCGACAACCCATTGCTGGCACCGTCTTGATTCACCGCCGAACTCCGCACCACCGCCAGCACCGGATGACCATGACGCCGCGCGTCCGACAACCGCTCCACCAGCAACAACGCGACACCCTCGGCCCACGCGGTACCGTCCGCGTCGGCAGAGAACGACTTGCACCGCCCGTCCCGCGCCAGCCCGCCCTGCCGACTGAACTCCACGAAGGTCCCTGGCGTTGACATCACCGTCACACCACCGGCCAACGCCATCGAGCACTCCCCCGACCGCACCGACCGCACCGCCAGGTGCAACGCCACCAACGACGACGAACACGCCGTGTCCACCGTCACCGCCGGCCCCTCCAGACCGAACGCGTACGCCACCCGCCCCGACGCGACACTTCCGGCGGTACCCGTGAGCAGGTGGCCCTCCGCAGCCGCGGGCATCCGCTGCGCGATCGTGGCGTAGTCGTGGTACATCATGCCGACGAACACCCCCGTCCGGCTGCCACGCACCGAAGCCGGGTCGATACCGGCGCCCTCGAACGCCTCCCACGCGCTCTCCATCACCAGGCGCTGCTGCGGATCCATCGCCAACGCCTCACGCGGCGAGATCCCGAAGAAACCGGCGTCGAACTCCGCCGCGTCGTGCAGGAATCCGCCATACCGGGTGGACGAGCTGCCGGGCCGACTCTCGTTCTCGGCGAACAGCGACTCCAGATCCCAGCCGCGATCGGCCGGGAACTCCGAGACCGTGTCCCGGCCTTGCGACAGCACCTGCCACAGGTCCTCCGGGGACCGCACGCCACCGGGAAGCCGGCAACTCATTCCCACGATGGCGATCGGATCATCGTCAGCCACGCCGGCCGGCGCGGGTGCCGCTTCGTCGCCGACCCGACCCAGGAGCGTCGCTCGCACATGGCGCACCAACGCGGCAGGAGTGGGGTGGTCGAACAGCAGACTCGTCGGCAACCGGAGACCGACCGCCCTGTTCAGGCGGTTGCGGAATTCGACGGACCCCACGGAGTCAAAGCCGAGCTGCTTGAAGGTCCGGCTGACGTCGACCTCGTCAGGCCCGCCGTAACCGAGAGAGGTGGCGATCTGATGTCGCACCAGTTCCGAGACGAGCTCCCGCTGCCGGGACTCGTCCATCGTCACAAGACGCGCACGCAGGATGGACGCTGTATCGTGCGCCGGTTCCGAGACCAGCTCGTCCGTGCCGCCGGCAGCGACCGCGATGCCGTGATCCGGCTGGACCGACACCGGCGTGTCCAGCCAATACCGCTTGCGCTGGAATGCGTACGTGGGCAGGGCGGCCCGGCGCGCCGTACTGCCCGCGAACGCGACCGACCAGTCCACGGACGCACCGACGACATACGCCTCGGCCAGGGACGTCATGAACCGCTCCAGACCGCCCTCGTCCCGCCGGAGCGAGCCGACCGCAGTGGTCTCGGTGCCATGCTGATCGGCCGCCTGCTCGACCGCCATCGTCAGCACGGGATGGGCGCTGGCCTCCACGAACACCCTGAAGCCGTCGTCCAGCAGCTGGTGCACGGTCTCGTCGAACCGCACGGTCCGACGCAGGTTGCGATACCAGTAGCCGGCATCCAGACCGGTAGTGTCCAGCACGCTCGCGGTCACGGTCGAGTAGAAGGGGACCGACGACGGCTGGGGAGTGATCCCGGCCAGGTCGCGTCGGAGGTCGGTCTCGATGGCCACCACATGCGGCGAGTGCGAGGCGTAGTCCACCGCGATCCTGCGTGCCCTTGTCCCCTCGGCCTCGCATACGGCCAGCCACTCGTCCAGCGCGGCCGAATCGCCGGAGACAACCACCATCGACGGGCCGTTCACCACTGCCACCGAAAGCCGATCGCCCCATCGGGCGATGCGCTCCTGGACCAGCTCCACGGGCAGGGACACCGACGCCATACCGCCCTGACCCGACAACGTCCGCAGGGCACGACTGCGCAGGGCCACCACGCGGGCGGCGTCCGCCAACGACAACGCACCGGCCACACAAGCGGCCGCTATCTCGCCCTGTGAGTGGCCGATCACCGCCGCGGGTTCCACTCCGTACGAACGCCATAACTCCGTCAGGGACACCATCACCGCGAACAGAGTCGGCTGGACGATGTCGACCCGGTCCAGCCACCCGTCGTCCTCGGTCCCGCGGAGCAGATCGACCAGCGACCAGTCCACGTAAGGCGCCAGTGCCCGCGAACACCGATCGATCCACTCCGCGAACGACGGTGAGGCTTCCAGCAGCCCCGCTGCCATGCCCAGCCACTGCGAGCCCTGACCGGGAAACACGAACACCGCGCGACCGTCACCGGTAGCCATGCCGTGCACCACGCCCGGGGCATCACGACCCACCGCCACCGCGTTCACACCCTCGACAAGGCTGTCCAGGTCCGCGGCCAGCACCACCGCACGGTGCTCGAACGCCGTCCGGGTCGTTGCCAACGACAGCCCCAGATCGTCAGCCGACAGCCCCGACCGCTCCCGCGCGTGAGCGGCCAGTCGCTGCGCCTGAGCCCGCAGCGTCGCCTCGGTTAGTCCGGAAACCGTCCATGGGACGATCCGTCCGCCCTCCGTTCGCCGCGGCGGCAGCCCCTGCGGGTCCATGCCCGCCACCACCGGTTCGGGAGCCTCGGCGAGCACCACATGGCAGTTGGTGCCGCCCACGGAGAAGGAGCTGACCCCGGCGACGAGGGGTTCTTGTGAACCGGGGTCGGGCGCCCACTGTTCGGTCTCCGTCTGCACCTGGATGTTCCACCGGTCCAGCGGGATGTCCGGGTTGGGGGTCTGGAAGTTGAGGCTGGGGACGAGTTCCCGGTGCTTGAGGCCGAGCGCCGTCTTGATGAAGCCGGCTACGCCCGCCGCGCCCTCTAGGTGCCCGATGTTGGTCTTGATCGAGCCTACCCTCAGAAACGCCCCGTGCCGCCGCCGTGCCACGCCCAGGACCGCGCCCAGGGCCGCGGCCTCGATCGGGTCGCCGACCCTGGTGCCCGTGCCGTGCAGTTCCACGTACTGGACCCGGCCGGGGTCGACTCCGGCCTGCTCACAGGCGCGGCTGAGCACGTCCTCCTGAGCCGGCTGATGCGGAGTGGTGAGGCTGTGGCCACCGCCGTCGTTGTTGAGCGCGGTGCCCCGGATGACGCAGTAGATGTCGTCCCCGTCGGCCAGCGCTGCGGTGAGGGGCTTGAGGACGACGATGCCGCCGCCCTCGCCGCGCACGTAGCCGTTGGCCCGGGCGTCGAAGGTATAGCTGACACCGTCCTCGGACAGACCGCCGAACCTGGCGACGCTGACACTGCTTTCGGGGACGAGGTTGAGGTTGACGCCGCCCGCGACGGCGACACTGGTCTCGCCGCGGCGAAGGCTTTCGAACGCCAGATGGACAGCGGCCAGGGATGACGCCTGTCCGGCGTCGAGCGTCAAGCTTGGGCCCCGCAGGCCCAGAAAGTAGGAGACGCGGTTGGCGATGATACTCCGGTGCAGGCCGGTGAAGCTGTGACGGCTGACGGCCGCCGGGCCACCCCGCCGTTGGAGGGCGGCGTAGTCGTCGGCGATCACGCCGATGTAGATGCCCGTACGGGTGCCCCGGAGCCGGTCCGGGACGATGCCGGCGTCTTCCAGTGCCTCCCAGGTCAGTTCCAGAACGAGTCGTTGCTGCGGGTCCATGGCTGCCGCCTCGCGAGGCGATATGCCGAAGAACGCGGCGTCGAAGCGGTCGACCTGCTCCTGGTCCAGGAAGCCTCCCCGCCGGATGCCGGTCTGATCTGGCCGGGCGTGGCCCTGGTCCACAAGGCCGTCGGCGTTCCACCGCGCGCCGGGAACCTCGCCGATCGCGTCGCGGCCGTCACGCAGCAGGGTCCTCAACGTTGCGGTGTCGGGCGCTCCCGGAAGACGGCAGGACATACCGACGACGGCGATGGCTTCTTCAGAGGTGTGGATGGAAGCGTCCGCAAGCATGTCCGTCCTTCTCGCACTCACAGAATGTGGTCACGCGCCGACGAGTGGCTCGGCGCACGGGGGTGCATGGGTTCAGGGGCGTACAGGGGTTTTCATTCGCAGGCGCAGGCGCAGGCAGGCTTCGCGGGCACGGCGGACGGCGCGCTCACATTGCTCGCCGTGCCGTCCCCGGGCGCGTCGCGGTCCGGCCCCTCGCTACGACGGTGCGTCAGCCCAGTGGCGTCGGCGGTCCCACGGGTAGGCGGGCAGGGAGACACACCGGCCTGCGGTGTGGACGCGCTTCCAGTCCACGTCACGCCCGTGCTCGTACACCTCGGCCAGCGCGCGCAGCAGACCACCGCCGGCGTCGTCGGACGAGCTCCAGGTGTTGATGGTCCGGCCGTGGCCAAGCCTCTGGAGCGCTGCCTCCAGCCCGGTGCGAAGCGTCGGACGTACGGCGATCTCCAGCAGGAGAAGCTCGCTTCCGGCCGTGCTCCGCTCCAGGGCGTCCTCCAGGTCCTCGGACCCGGCGGCCCCGCTCTCGTGCCCACCGAGCGCCTGGTGTGGTGTCCACGGATCCGGCGCGTGATCCGCCTGATCGGTGAGCAGGGGGAGCACATCGTCAAGACTCACCAGGTCGGCCAGGTACCGGGAGACGGTCCTGCCCCCGCCGTCCCCGACAGCGGTGTCGGGTTCCACTCCCCAGTGCCGCCATGTTTCGGCCAGAGCGACCTGGAGGCTGAAGGCGATCAGGCGGCTCCTTTGCCCGAGTTCGCCGCTGTCCGGCTCGGATGCGAGTGCGTGGCGCAGCGACCAGCCGATCCGCTGGTATATCGCATGGTCGACACGGGCCACCGCGGAACGGAACGCCGGTTGCTGCTGAAGCAGTTGCCGACCGGCACTCAGATCTTCGGTGCCCGCCTTGAGCGGAGGGAACACGAAGACCAGACGGCGGCTGTCCACAGGCGCCGACGGCAGGAGCGTCGTGCGGCGCAGTTCCTGGGCGAGTTCCCGCCCGGAGCGGCCGACGGCCGCCAGTCGGTGCCGGTGGTGCGCCCGGCGCACACTCGCCGTGTAGGCGATGTCGCGCAGTCGCGATGCGGGCTCCTGCGCCTCGAGGAGGTCCGCGTACGCCGTCGACAGGGCCCGCAGCGCCGCCGGTGATTTCGCGGACAGGGGGAGCACAATATCCGATTCCCCGAGGGACGGTTCCGCTTCCGCCGCACGCGGGGCCTCCTCGACGACCACGTGAGCGTTGGTGCCACCGATACCGAAGGAGCTCACCCCGGCACGGCGCGGGCCGTCCCCCTCGGGCCAGTCGCGCAGCTCGGTGTTGATGTACAGGGGGCCGCCGGACAGGTCGACTTCGGCGGTGGGGCGTTGGACGTGCAGGGTGGGAGGAATCTCGCGGTGGTGCAGCGCGAGCACGGTCTTGATCAGACCGGTGACTCCAGCGGCCGCTTCCAGGTGGCCGACGTTGCTCTTCACCGACCCGACCGCGCAGGTGCCGCGCGTCCGGACGGATCCGAACACCTCCTTGAGAGCGGCGAGTTCGATCGCGTCACCGTGCGGTGTGCCCATCCCGTGTGACTCCACGTACCCGAGGGTGTGCGGTTCGACCTCGGCGATGCCGAGGGCCTCGGCGATCACCCGAGCCTGACCGGACTGGCTCGGCGTGATGAACCCGGCTCTGGAGGCGCCGTCATTGTTGACGGCGGAACCTCTGATCACCGCTCGGACGGGGTCACCGTCCGAGAGGGCGTCCTCCAGCCGGCGGAGTACCACGACTCCTGCCCCGCTGCCGAAGACCGTGCCGTGCGCGTTCGCGTCGAAGGCCCGGCAGTGCCCGTTCGGTGAGGCCAGCCAGCCTTCCTCGTAGAGGTATCCGCTGATGTGGGGAACCCTGATGGTCACCCCTCCCGCTACCGCGGTGTCGCACTCGCCCTCGCGCAGGCCGGCACACGCCAGGTGGACGGCGACCAGGGAGGTCGACGACGCGGTGTGCACGGTCATACAGGGCCCTCGCAGGTCCAGTACGTGTGCGGCGCGGGCGGCCAGGTACTCCCTCTCGTTCCCGGTCACGATCCGCTTGCGGACCGACCACTGAGCCGCCTCGGGCATCCCGCGCAGGTACTCCTCGTAGTAGGTGCTCACCGAACTTCCTGCGTACAGTCCGATCGCTCCGCCGAAGGTGGCCGGATCGCAGCAGGCGTCCTCGAGTGCCTCCCAGACACACTCCAGAAAGATCCGTTGCTGGGGGTCCATCAGCTTGGCGTCCTGGGGCGCGATGCCGAAGAACTCCGCATCGAACTCTTCTACGTCTGTCAGCACCCCGCGTGCCCGCACATAGTCCGGATCGGCAAGCAGTGCCTCGCTCACCCCGGCCGAACGCAGTTCGGCTGGGGTGAACCGCGTGATCGAGTCCACGCCGCCCCGGAGATTGCGCCAGAACGTGGCCACGTCCGGCGCACCGGGGAAACGTCCCGCCATTCCGACGACCGCGATGGCGTCCGTCATCGCCTCACCGACGGGTTCCGTGGTCGCGTTCACCGGGTGCCCCGTCGACGTCGCCGGGCGGCCAGCCGCGCCTGGACTCTGTCCTCGGCCTCTTCCTGCACTCCTGCGGCTCCGTTGTTCCGGTCGGCGAGCCGGTGCGCCAGCGCCCGCGCGGTGGGGCTCTGGAACACCTCGGTGACGGCGATGTCCTCTCCAAGTGCCGAGCGGAGGCGGGCGGCGATCCGGATGATGTGCACCGAGGTGGCTCCGACGTCGGAGAAGTTCTGGTCCACTCCGATCCGTTCGTCGGACAGCACCTCGCGCACGACTGCCACCACCTGCTCCTCCAGGGCCCCCTGCGCGGCCGAGGGCTCAGCCGGAACGGGGACGTGGTCACCCTTGAGCGCCTTGCGGTCGACCTTCCCATTGCCGGTCAGCGGGAGGGCGTCGCGGATGTGGTAGGAGACCGGGACCATCGAGTCGGGGAGCTTGGTCCGCAGATACGCACGCAGTGCCGACGGCGACACCTCCACGTCGGCCGCGGAGCCGTCCGTCCCCGCGGAGCCGTCCGGTGCCTGGCCGCCCACGAGCACATGCAGAACTTCGTGGTCGTCCGAGAGGCCGAGTGCGCGGCGTACCGGATCTTCTTGCGTGATGCTGCCGATCGGGCACAGACCGAGCCCCTCGCGCGGGCCGACCGTGGTGAGAACCTGCGCCAGGTAGCCCGCTTCCAGCAGGCAGAAGTCCCGCGCCAGCGCACCGTAGACCGGTTCGATCGCGCTTTTCTGCGCCACCAGGAACAGCGAGAACGCCGATGACTCGGCCACGGCGTGATTGACCGGCGCATGCACGAGTTTGTCGATCCGGGCCTCGTCGGACATCAGCACCAGGCGGTGCTCGACCGGGTGGTAGTAGTACGTGCCCGGCGCGATGCCGTCGACCCGTCCCGGCTTGGCGTACACATAGACCTGCACCGGGTAGAGACCACCGGCGGAAGGGTAAAGGTGCTTCGGCCAACCGTCGGTCTCCACCGACCGCTGGGCAGTGAGCAGACTGCTCAGGGAGGACAGAGCGACCGGTGCGTGCGAGAACGTCCGTTGGCTGCGTCGCGGGCCGAAGATGTGGGGCGTGTCGCTGTCGCTGTCCGCCTCCGGCAGAGGGATCGTGGTGCGTCCGCTGAGGCCGTCTCGCAGGCCTGGCCGACCGGCTTTGAAAGCGGTCTTCGCCGCGGAGTCGGCGAGGGCGGCTTCCGCCCCCGGCAGGGCGGGCGAGGCCTCCTGTGGCACGTTCGCTTCGTCGGGCACGACGAACGCGATCAGCCGCTGGCTGCCCTGCGGGCCGTTCTCGACGGACACCGCGCAGCGTCGGACCCGTGGGTGTCTGGCGAGTACGGCCTCGATCTCCTCCAGTTCCACTCGTATGCCGCCCAGCTTGACCTGCAGGTCGTCACGGCCGAGGAACTCGATGTTGCCGTCGGGCAGATAACGTCCCAGGTCGCCGCTGCGGTACAAGCGCTCGCCGGTCTGCGGATGGGTGAGGAACTTGTCCTTCGTCGTCTCCTCGTCCCTCCAGTAGCCGCGAGCCAGCCCGGCACCGCCGATGTACAGCTCGCCCGGTACCCAGACCGGGCATGGCTGGAGCGCCGCGTCCAGCACGAAATACCGTGTGTTCGCCATGGGGCGCCCGTAGGGGATGCTGGTCCAGTTCGGGTCGGTGGCGCTGACGGGGTACCACACATCCCAGATGGTGGTCTCGGTGGGTCCACCGGAGGCGATCACCTGGGGTACGTCGACGAACCGCCGCAGCCGGTCGGGCAGGTCCACGGGGATCCAGTCCCCGGCGAGGATGACGAAGCGCAGCGAACTCGGCGGGCTCGCCCCGGGTGTCTGCTCGAGGTGAGCGACCAGCATGTCGAGGAAGGCCGGCACGGAGTTCCACACCGTCACCCGCTCTCGCTGCAGGAGCTGCAGCCAGTGGGTGGGGTCGCGCAGGGAGGCCGCGGTCGGCATGACGATCGCCGCACCGGCCGAGAGGGTTCCGAGGATGTCGTAGACCGAGAGGTCGTGGTGCAGCGGGGTGAGGGCCAGGCAGCGGTCGTCGGGCCCCACTCCCGCCCGTTCATTCACGTCGAGCAGGCGGTTGACCAAGCTGCGGTGTTCGATCATCACCCCCTTCGGCGCCCCGGTGGATCCCGAGGTGTAGATGACGTAGGCCAGGTCCGACTGCCGTTGCACAGGCGCGGGCGGTACCGGGTCGTCGCCGTGGTCCACGTCGTCGACCAGTACGCTCGCCACTCCGGCCGGCCAGGTGAAACGCTCGTCGAGTTCACTTACGGTCACGACCAGCCGGCCTTGACCGTGCTCGATCAGATGGGAGACGCGCTCAGTTGGCCATTCCGGCGCGATGGGCAGGTAGGCGGCGCCCGCCATGTGGACGCCCAACACCGCTACGACCTGCTCCCAGCCCTTCTCCAGTACCACGGCGACCAGGGAGTCGGGGGTGGCACCCAGGGCACGCAGCCGGTTGCCGAGCCGTGCCGCCCTGCCGAGCAGCTCGCCGTAGTCGAGGGTACGTGCCGGGGTGATGACGGCAGGCCGGTCCGGGTGTGCCACGGCCTGTCGCTCGAACAGGGTGTGCAGCAGGACCTCGGGAATCTCCCGCGCGGTCTCGTTGACCGCGGTGCGCTGTTCCAGCTGGGACGGCGGAACGAGCCTGGCCCAGGGGGCGTTCCAGGCATCCTCCTCGTCCGCGAGGGCTCTGAGCAGTCGGCAGTGACTGTCCAGCATGTCGTCGACGAGACCCGGCGGGAACATGTCCTCCACCGCGTCCCAGGACAGGTGCACCCCTCGTGCGTCCTGGTGGATCTGGTAGTCTAGCCAGACCTGCGGGGTCTGCGTGATCGTGTAGACCGTCTCGCCCAGCCGGTCCAGGCTCACGTGGAACGGCTGGTAGCCGTGGGCGCTCAGGTTGAGCATGTTGGTGAAGACGATGGGCATGAGTGCGCCGTTGTAGTTGCCCGTTGTCCGGGCGAGTTCACGCAGGACGCGCACCCCGCTGACGTGGTGGTGGTCGAGATCGCGCCACATCTGGTCCTGCACCGCACGCACACGCGTCGCGAAGGTGTCCGTCGCGGCTCTGGGGGCGGCCAGCAGCACCATCGAGGTGAAGTCGCCGAGTACCCGGCCCACCTCGGGATGCAACGGCAGGCGGTTGAACAGGGTGACGTTCAGTGTGAAGTCGGGCTCCGAGCTCCAGGTGGCCAGGGTGTCGGCATAGGCGGTGGCAAGTACCGCGGCGATGGTGACGCCGCTGTCCCGTGCGCGGTTCTCCAACCGCTCCCAGACGGCACGCTCGATGGACGCCGCCTTGTGAACGAACCGGGTGGTCCGCTCGTTCTGGGCACCCGGGCCCAACGGCAGAGCGGGCGTCGGCGGCAGGACAGCCACCCGCTCCTTCCAGTAGTCGAGCCCCTTCTGATAGTCGGGGCTCAGCCTCAGGGCACGCTCACCGAGTACGTAGTCACGGTAGGAGAAGCTGATGGGCTCCAGGACGGTGGCCGGGTCGTGGTAGAGCCGCACCCATTCCTCGAGCAGCAACATGAGGCTTCCGCCGTCGATGTTGACGAGGTCGATGCTGATGTGCAGCCGGGCACGCTGGTCGGAATAGCGCGAGACCCTGATGTCGAACGCCGGCCAGCGGTCGTTGGGCAGCACTTGGTGGGACAGCTCGTCCCGAATCCGGGACAACTCGGCCTCGGGGGTGCCGTGGTCCCGCAGGTCCACGACCGGAAAGGAGTACTTCGGTACGTCGTCAAGGAAGCGCTGGCGGCCATCGGGCAGGTGGACGCAGCGCAGCATGTCATGGCGCTCGACCATCCGGTTCCAGGCGGACTCCAGGCCCGCCACGTCGAAGTCGCCGTCCACCTCCACGTAGAAATGGATCGACACATCGCCCTGGCGGAACTCGCTGGACTTGCCGACGCTGTATGCCTCTTGGATGTCGGTCAGAGGGAAAGGGTCGTACCGGTCCGCAGGGGCCAGCGACATCCGCGGGACCTCGTGGGGTGGGGACCCACCGCTGTCCCGGCGTAACAACGTCAGCAGTTCCTCCTTGTTCGCGGTGATCCGCTTGCGCAACTCCTCCGTCAGCGCTCCGTTCGGGGCCTGGATGGTGAGGTCGTCACCGTCCGCGCTGACCGTGACCCGCAGCCGGGCGAGTTCGTCGAGTATCCGGGTGACGTTCAAAACTTCACCACTTCCCAGTGGTCATGGTCAGTTGACTGACCGCCGGATGTGTTGTCAATAGTGGCCAGTCGCTCGACGAGGTCAAAGGCCAGGTCGGCGACGGTGGTGCCTCCGGAGAAAGCATGCACCGGCACCTCTGTCCCCAGGCTGGCTCTGATGCGCGCCTTCAGTCGCAGCGCCATCAGTGAGTCGAGTCCGTACGACAGCAGGGGCACGTCGCTCTCGATGGCGTCCGCGGGTCTTCCCAGCACCTCGGCCAACCGATCACGGACGAAACGCTCGATGAGAGACAGACGCTCCTGTGGTGCCGCGCACGCGAGTTCCCCGACCAGATCCGGCTCCTGCGAACGAGTGCCGCTCGGGTCGGCCTGCCCGGCGGTTTCGGTGTCGACGGATGCGACCTCGGAAGGACCCGGGGG
>CBFHCJ010000060.1:0-16963 GCA_965654005.1 uncultured Streptomyces sp.
ACCCAGATCGCCCAGGTCCTCGCCGCGGCCCGCAACGACGTCACCCTCGTCGACATCGACGACGACCGCATCACGGAACTCGAAGGCCGCCTGCCCGTACGTGTCATGGCCGGGGACGCCTGCGAGCCCTCCTTCCTCGAGCACGCGGGCGCGCACACCGCCGACCCCGTCATCGCCACCACCGGCAACGACGAGGACAACCTCGTCATCAGCCTGCTCGCCAAGCGGCAGTTCGCCGTCCCCCGCGTCGCGGCACTCGTCAACGACACCGAGAACACCTGGCTCTTCGACGGGCGCTGGGGGGGTCGACACCGCGGTTCCAGCCGCCACACCGCTCATCTCCCTCATCGAGGAAGCCACTGGAGCCACCGATACCGTGGCTCTCCTGCGCCTGAGCAAAGCGGGCGTAGACGTGATCGAAACCGCCATCACACCGCAGTCCCGCGCCGCAGGCCACACGCTCGCCGAGATCGTTCTCCCTGCGGGCAGCGTCATCGCCGCCGTCGTCCGCGAAGGCCAACCCACCGTCCCCGCCCCCGAGATGCGGCTCCAGCCCGGCGACGAGCTCCTCGTCGTCTCCCACGCCGCCACCGAGCAGGAGATCCACGCCGCCTTCCAGTGACGGCCTGGGGCCCTCGGCCCAATGGTCAGTGCCGGGTGGTCGCGGAGACGACCTCGACGAAGTGGCCCACCTGCTCCTCAGACAGGCGGCGTGCGAGGTCCGCCTCGCTGATCATGCCGACCAGGCGATGGTTGTCGATGACCGGCAGCCGCCGGATCTTGTGCTCCCTCATGGTCCGGAGGACTTGGTCGGCGTCGGCCTCGGCGTCGATCGTGATCGGCTCTCCCCGCTCGAGCTGGCCCGCGGTCACGGTCCGGGGGTCCTTGCCCCTGGCGAGACACTTCACCACGATGTCACGGTCGGTGATGATCCCGTGGAGCCGGTCGTCCGGTCCGCAGATCGGGAGGGCACCGACGTCCAGCTCTTTCATCTTGCGCGCCGCGGCCTCCAGCGTCTCGTCCTCCTGGATGCAGGTGGCACCGCTGTGCATGATCTCCCGTGCTGTGGTCATGGCCGTCTCCTTCGAGCATCGCCATCCACGCCGGGAGAGCCCACAGGTCCTGGCTCGCCCCGACCAGTACTCTCTCAGGCCAGTGTGGATACTTCGCATTCCGTGCGCATGCCGAGGGGATCGGCCGCAAGGTCACCACTGTGGCGCTGAGCGGAGCCACGATGCACATGCGACCGAAGGTCTCATCCCTGGGTCTCCGATGGGCCCGCGCGCGGTGGGCGTTCCGGCTTCAGCCGGGCCTGGAGACGCATGACGACGTGGCCGAGGCCGGACAGCACGCAGGCGATCGCCAGGTCGGTGGGCGGAAGCGGCTCCGTACCCAGCAGGTCCCGCAAGGCGGGCAGATAGACACCGGCTGCCTGGAGGCTCAGTGCCGCGCCCACCGCGACCAGCAGGAACGGGTTGGCCAGGCTGCCCGGGCGAGCCCGGGAGCCGAGCGCCACGCCGAGCTGGGTGGCGCCGAGGATCAGGAACATCATCGACTGCCAGGGGTGGCCGGTCTCCCGCGCCCAGACCCCGGCCACGAGGGTCACTGCGGCGACGCAGGCCCCCATGAACAGGATCCTCGGCCACAGGCCGGCACCCAGCACGCTCTCCTCGGGAGGCCGCGGTGGGTGACGCATCGCGTCCGGGGCGACGGGCTCCGCGCCGAGAGCGACACCGGGCAGGCCGTGCGTGAGCAGGTTGATCCACAGGATCTGCGCGGGCAGCAGCGGCAGCGGCATCCCCAGGAACGGGCCGAGGAGCATCACCAGGATCTCCGCGGTTCCTCCGGCGAGAGCGTAGAGCAGGAACCGGCGCACGTTCGCGTAGACGCGGCGCCCTTCCTCGACGGCCGACACGATGGTGGCCGGGTTGTCGTCGGCGAGCACGAGATCGGCCGCCTGGCGTGCGACCTCGGTGCCGCGCCGGCCCATGGCGACGCCGATGTCGGCTCGGCGCAGAGCCGGGCCGTCGTTGACGCCGTCCCCCGTCATCGCCACCACGTGCCCCGCCCCGCGCCACGCCTGAACGATGTCCAGCTTCTGCTCGGGAGTGGTCCGGGCGTAGACACGTACGCCCGTCAGGTCACCCGCTGTGCCTTCCCGGATCCGCTCGCCAGTGGTGACCTGCTCGTCGCGGGCGGCGATGCCGAGGCGCTCGGCCACGGCCCGTGCGGTCAGGGGGTGGTCGCCGGTGACCATTACGGGGACGATGCCGGCCTGTTTGCAGGCGGCCATGGTCGTGTGCGACGCGCTCTTGGGCGGGTCCAGGATGCCGATGAGGCCGAGCAGCGACAGACCCGATTCCCATGTCGAGGGTCCTTCCGAAGCTTCGTCGTGGTCGGCCGAGGCGACGGCGAGCACGCGGTACCCGCGGCGTGCCAGCGCCTGCCCCTGGGCCGCCGCTCGCGTCAGTACGTCGGGGCCGTCGGCCAGAACCTGCGCCCGGAGCAACGATTCCGGCGCTCCTTTGCACGCGACCAGCAGCCCGCCCCCCGGCCGGCGGTGCACGGTCGTCATGCGCTTGCGGCCGCTGTCGAACGGAATCTCCTCCACACGCGGCAGCTCGCGCTCCAGCACCGCCCGGTCCAACCCGAGGCGGGCCCCGGCCGCAAGCAGGGCTGCCTCCGTGGGATCACCCAGCGCGCGCCACCCTGCGGAGGGGGCCGATGGGGGCTCCAGCGCAGCGTCATTGCACAGCATCGCGACTCGCAGCAACGCCGTCAGGTCGGGAGCGTCGGCCGCGGTCACCGTCTCGCCGCCGCGGACGACCCGGCCCTCCGGTTCATAGCCCGTACCCACCACTGTGGCCACGCCGCGCGGCGTCCACAGCTGCTCCGCGGCCATCCGGCCCTCGGTCAGGGTGCCGGTCTTGTCCGTGGCGATCACGGTCACCGAACCCAGCGTCTCCACCGCGGGCAGCCTGCGGACGATGGCCCGCCTGTCCGCCATCCGCCGTGCTCCCAACGCGAGAGCGAGCGTCACGACAGCGGGGAGGGACTCCGGAACAGCGGCGACGGCGAGGCTGATCGCCGCCACGATCATCAGCTCCACGGGCTGTCCGCGCACCAGCCCGATGGCCAGGACCACGGCACACAGCGCCACGGTGACAGCTGCCAGAATCCGGCCGAACCTCGCCAGCCGATGCTGCAACGGAGTCAGACCGGGCGCGGCGCCCATCAGGGAAGCGATCCGGCCGAGCGCGCTGTCGGCTCCGGTGGCGGTGACCGTGATACGGCCATGGCCACGGACGATGACCGTGCCCGCGGACACCCTGTCGCGCGACGCGTCACTGTCGGGAGCCTTCTCCACCGGAACGGACTCGCCTGTCAGCGAGGACTCGTCCGCCAGCAGCAGCGTCGCGGCCAGCACGTCTCCATCCGCGGGAACGATGTCGCCCTCGGCCACCAGGACCAGGTCACCTGGCACCACCGCGGCCGCCGGGATGGAACGTTCCTCGCCGTCCCGAACTACCCGGGCGGCGGGAGCACTCATGGCGGACAGGGCCATCACCGCCTGTTCAGCCCGTACCTCCTGTACGACGCCGACCATGGTGTTCACGGTGATCACGAGCAGAATCACGGCGGCATCGGAGAGATCGCCGGTGGCGATCGTCAGAGCGGCGGCCACGAGCAGTACCAGGATCAGCGGGTCGCGCAACTGCTGCAGCACCCGCCGCCACACGGGGGTACGCGGCTCCGCCGGGATCTCGTTGGGCCCATAGAGCTCCAAGCGCCGCGCGGCCTCGTCCGGCGACAGACCCGTCGCTTCGGGTGTCGTGCTCCGGAGTTGGTCGATGCCCGCATCGGGCCTCCGCACGCCCCTGTGCTCGTTCACGCCCGTAGCGGAACTTCATGCGCACGTGCACCAGGATTTTCTCGAGGGTCGCTGATGCGCAGTGCGGGAGCTCCGTGATCCTGTCGGTGCTCCGTGCCTGGTGTCTGTTCGCTGTGTGCCATCAACCGCTCCCGTCATGTATCGAGCTGCCGCCCGGAGGACGGAACCCGATTCTCAGGGTGCCACCGCGAAGGCCGACCACCGCTGAACGACGGACCGCAGGCACCCCGCCCTATCTCGAGCACCCAGGAGACCGTGGCCGTCAGGAGGGCGAAGCCGACCAGAGCTTCCAGCGGCGAGACCAGGCGAAGCCAGCCTGCGGCGGGCGCGATGTCCCCCAGCCCCAGGGTGGCGACACGCCGTGGCGGGTGGGGTGCCAGAGTGTATGGAACAGGTCTCTCAAGGCGGCCATGACAAGCCCGACACCAACCAGCGAGACCAACCACTCCATGAGCGTCTCCCACGGTCTTGTTCCGTGAAGCGGCCTTGACAGCCCAGGCAGCGAAGCCCGTCGCTCCTGCCGCCCGATCGCCCTGCTCTCGGGAGACTAAGCCGACGGCAGCACCGCAGAGCGCCGAACCGCCGTGCTCCCGGGCTGCTGCATCCCGTCTGCGACCGCGGTTGGAACGAGCTCCCGGCGGCGTCAGAGCCCGTGTGCCGTGCGGGTCCAGCAGCGACAGGCGACACCGCCTTGAGGCCCTTTGCCCCTGAGTAGCCGTCAGGTCTGGTCAGGTACCGGAGGACGATCGATTGGTCGGCAGCACGAGCGTGCAGGTCTCTCCCGGCGCGATGGTGACGGCCCGGTCGGCCAGTACGACGCGGATCGGTGATTCCTCCGAGTCGGGCACACCGATCCGCAGCTGTCCGCTCTGCAGCCGTACGCTGACACCCCAGTGACCGCGGTAGCGCAGCGAGAATCCGTACTCGGACAGCGCCGGCAGCGGCACCGGATCCATCCACAGGGCGTCCTCGCGCGTCTCCAGTCCCGTCAGGCCGCGCTGAACAAGATCGAGGGTCCCGGCCATCGCGCCGAGGTGGATGCCTTCGCCGGTCGTGCCGCCCTGGATGTCGGCAACATCCCCCTCCAAAGCTTCCTGGCAGTACTTCCACGCCTCGGACTGTCGGACCCGCGCGAGGACCCAGCCGTGGACGAGACCGCTGAGGGTGGAGCCGTGGCTGGTGCGCTTCAGGTAGTAGTCGACGGTCCTGCGCCACACCTCGTCGTCCACGTCGTACCCGAGACGGCGGAACAACTGCCGCAGCTCGGCGGGCGAGAAGAGGTAGCCGAGCATGAGGACATCGGCCTGCTTGGAGGCTTGGTAGCGGTTGACGGTGTCGCCCTCGGCCTCGAGGATCCGGTCCAGCCGCCGGATACTGTCGTAGCGTGCGCGGTAGGCGTCCCAGTCCAGCTCGGCCAGGTCGCCGTATCCGTCGAACTGGCTGATGACGCCCTGGTGGAACGGGACTCGCAACCGCCGGGACATCTCCTCCCACGTCGGGAGTTCGTCGGCGTCCAGATGGACGCGTTCGAACAGTTCCTGTCGGCGCCATGCGGGAAGGCGCCGCACGAGCTCCAGGGCGCGGCTGAGCACCCAGGCCGCGGTGACGTTGGTATACGCGTTGTCGTCCAGACCCGGCTGAGCGGCGTCCGGGTAGCCGTCGTGGTACTCGTCGGGGCCGACCACGCCGCGGATGCGGTAGCGGCCGAGATCGGAGGCGAACTCCGCGGTGTCCGCCCAGAAGCGGGCGATCTGCAGCAGCATCTCCGCGCCCTTGGTGTGCAAGTACTCGGTGTCGCCGGTCGCTTCGCAGTACTGCCAGACGTTGTAGGCGATCGCCGAGCCGACGTGGCGCTGGAGCCGGGAGTTGTCCGGCAGCCACCGGCCCGAACGGGGGTTGAGATGCAGCTGCTGGCTCTCCTCGCGCCCGTCGCTGCCGCTCTGCCACGGGTACATCGCCCCGATCCGCCCCGCCGGGTCGGCCGCGCGACAGGCTCGAGGCAGGCGCCGGTACCGGTAGTTCAGCAGCGCCCGCGACACCTCCGGGAAGTGCAGGTTCAGATACGGCAGTACGAACAACTCGTCCCAGAAGACATGGCCCCGGTATGCCTCGCCGTGCAGCCCGCGGGCCGGCACCCCCACGTCCAGGTCCGCGGTGTGCGGCGACAGCGTCTGCAGCATATGGAACAGATGCAGGCGCAGGACACGGCCTGCCTCCCCGGGCACCTCGATGTCCGCGCGCCGCCACAACTGCGCCCACGCGGCGACGTGGGAGTCCAGGAGTGCTGAGAAGCCAGCAGCCGCGGTCACCCGGTCGATTGCCGCTGCGAGCGGTTCGCTGATCGCCGGGTCACGTGAGGTGTGCAGAGCAACAGTCTTGTCCACCATGGTGGGCCGACCCGGAGCGATCGGTATCACCAGTCGTCGTACGGCACGGTGGCGAGACGGGCGGAACTCCGACGCCGTGGGCGGCTGCCCGGTGACGACCGTACGGGCCGCCATACCGATGCCGATGTCGGAGGTGCTGGTGCGGCAGCGCAGCCACGTCGTGTCGGTCCCTGCCGCCCCGGTCTGTACATGGGCCAGGTGGCGCCGGTTGAGGGACCGGTAACGGTGCACGTTGCCGTTGATCACGTCGCCGTCGAGGGCGGACTCGACCTCGAGCTCTCCCGACCACTCCTCGACCGTGAAGACGGTCCGCAGCACGGCCAGGTGAGGATCCGCCATGTGCACCAGGCGGATCTGCTCCACGTTCAGCATGCCTGCCTCGTCGTCCCGGTACCGGAACGTGCGCGTCAGCGTGGCACGGCGCAGATCCAGCGTGTGCCGGTGGTCGAGCAGCTGGCGCGTGTCGGGACAGAACCACGGGCCTGCCGATCCGTCGGCGGAGCGGAGACGGAACCGCAGGAGCAGCCAGTTCGGGAGGTTCACCAGGTCCTCGTTCACCACCGGTCGCCTCGCCACGGTCGACTCCAGCCGGTTGTAGACCCCGGCTGCGTAGGTGGCCGGGTAGTGCACGAGGCCCGCCCTGCTCTCGGGTACCGCGCCGCGGGTGGCGAAGTAGCCGTTACCGAGCGTGCACAACGATTCGCGCAACCGCTCGGCAGCAGGGTCGTAGCCCTCGTACTCCCAGGTCCACTCCGACATCCGTCGTCCTCACCCTCTCCGTTCACGAGATGTGCAGGGGCGCCGGCCCACGCGCAGGAGTTCAGGCTCGCTGCGGGACGACGGCGACCGGGCATCCGGAGTGATGCAGCAGTGCGTGGGCGACCCTGCCGAGCTGGAGACCGAAATGGCCGTGCCTCAAGGCACCGACGACGATCAGGTCGGCGTCGGCCGACGCGTGCAGGAGAACCCTGTGGGCGGGGCCTTCCACCACCTGGCGGTGTACGTCAACCTGGGGGTGATCTTGTACGGCCTGGCGCAGGGCGTCGGTGAGGAGGGTCGATGCCCGTTCCTCGTGGACGCGGGCGGCATCGTCCGCGATCAGGGGATGGTCCACGTGCTCATGGGCGGGGCAACGCCAGGCCCCTACGGCACTGAGGGCACAGCCGCGCGCCTCGGCCTCGCGGACGGCGAACCGTACGGCAGCCGCCCCCGCGGTGGAGTCGCCGACGCCGACCACCACCCGGCCGAAGGAGCCCCGCAGGTTCTGCTCCCCACCACGGACGACGATCACCGGGCACACGGCGCGGGCGGCCACCTCGAGGCTGACCGACCCGAGCAGCATCCCGGCGAGCTCTCCTCGGCCGCGGGAGCCCGTGACCAGGGAAAAGGCCTCACGCCCCTGGCCGAGCAGCGCGGACACGGCGTCGTCGGGCAAGACCTCGCTCGATACCTTGACCTCTGGGTTGCGCAGCCGGGCACGTTCCGCACAGGACGCGATGATGTGCTCCGCCATGACCTCTTCGGCGGGGCGATCGGTACTGAAGGACGGGCGGACCCCCTCATACCGCTCCCACAGGGAGGCGTAGACGAGCCGCAGGGGCAGCCCGTGGCGCGCCGCCTCGTCCACCGCCCAGTCCACCGCCTGCAGGCTGGAGTCCGATCCGTCGACACCCACGACCAGCGGGAGCTCCATCGTCCCCACCGCCTTCCTTCCCGGCCGCTGCGAGCACCCCCTGTGAATACCGTCGCACCGCCCTGGGGCCACCGCGACATCCAGATCGGCTCTCAGCGGGGACCTCGGTCCGGGTTGCAACATGCCGGTTTGCGGCGATGGTGGAGTCATACGGCCGGAGGAACGAAAGCGATAGGTGCCTGTACGCGCAATCGCCGACATGGCCTCGGAAGGCCATACCCCCGCATCGGTGCCGGAGAACTACTGGGCTGGTCCTGGCTGGTCCCTCACCAGCACTGGCATCTGGGCGTCGAGGCCGGCAGCCCGGTGCGTGCCTATGAGTTCGAAGCGGCGGCAGCGAGACTTATGCGAGAAGGACCCCGTACTGGATCACGCGCTGTGTCTCTACGTCGCCGGGGTGATCGCAGGCCGGCTCAGGGCCGCCCGGATGCGACTGCTCGACCTGTACGCGCCCTACGGCGCAGGTGAAGTGACCCAGCCTGCGAGAGGAGGAGGTCCCGAAGTGCCTGAGACCCCGCACATCGTGAGCGACGTGATGACCCTGACGGTCGTCGCCGTCGGACGCGACGCGCCCTTCAAGGAGATCGTCCAGACCATGGAGCAGTGGAAGGTCAGTGCTATGCCGGTCCTGGAGGGCGAAGGGCGCGTCATCGGCGTTGTCTCCGAAGCCGACCTGTTGCCCAAGGAGGAGTTCCGCGTCAGCGAACCGCATCTCTACGAGCAACGCGGGCGCCTGTCCGACCTCGCCAAGGCGGGGGCGGTGACAGCGGAGGAGCTCATGAGCACCCCCGCCATCACGGTCCACCCCGACGCCACCTTGGCCCAGGCGGCCAGGATCATGGCCGTCAGGCACGTCAAGCGGCTGCCCGGCGGCGAGCGGCCGGTGGCAGCTCGGCCAGATCGGCGGCGAACCTATCCCCGCACTCGGCGAGCATGGGCCGCCCGCCGGTGCGCCGACCGTCGGCCGACGCCCCGTTCCTGGACTCCGCCTACAAGATGGTCGAATACGACGGCCGGCCGGTGCGTACGGCGGAACTCGTGCACTCATGGTCTGGCCTCCAGCTGTTGCTGGTGCGTCTCCCCACCACGTTCGAGCGGCGGCAGACCCTGGTCACGGGGCCGAAGGTCCCCGGCGAGCGGCCACCCGGCCTGTCGCCCGTCATATCTGCGGAACGAGTGCGATCGGACACGGCGCGTGATGCAGCACCGCGTGGTTGACCAGGCCGAGCTGCAGACCGACGTGCCCATGCCGCCTGCGGGCTCCGACGACGAGCAGGTCAGCACCTGCCGCGGCCTCCAAGAGCGCCTGACGTGCCGGGCCCTCGACCACTTGGCGGCTCACCGGAACGTGCCGGTACTGCTCTGCGCAGCCGCACAGCGCGTCGTCGAGCACCTGTGTCGGCGGGCGTCGGTGCGCTTCGAGGACGTAGCCGGAAGGGGGCGGAGGTTCGGGGTACCCGACCGGGACGTTCCAGGCGTGCACGGCCACCAGCCGACAGCGCCGCACGTGGGCTTCACGGAAGGCGAACTGCACTGCCGTGCCGCTGCCCTCTCCATCCTCGACGCCGACTACGACACTCCCGAAAAGGGCGCCCCGGTACTCCACCCCGCCGCGCACCACGACGACCGGGCAGTCGGCGCGGGCGGCCACAGCCAGGCTGACCGAGCCCAGGAGCAGACCGGCAAGATCTCCGAGCCCTCTCGATCCGAGTACCAGCGCGAAGGCGTTGCGACCTTTGTTCGACATGCGCATCCAGCAAGGGCGAGTGGTCGACGGCCACGGGGACCTGCTCGCCGAGGACATCTTCTGCCTCGACGACGGCCCGCGCGTCCTGGACTGTCTGGAGTTCGACGACCGGCTGCGCTATGTAGACGGCCTCGACGACGCCGCCTTCCTGGCCATGGACCTGGAACAGCTCGGCACCCCGGAAGCCGCGGCGTTCTTTCTCGCCGAGTACAGCGAGTATTCCGGCGACCCGACCCCTGCCTCCCTGCGGCACCACTACGTCGCCTACCGCGCGTTCGTCCGTGCCAAGGTCTCGCTGATCCAGGCACGCCAGGGTGCGCCCGGTACGGAGACCGCAGCACGCCGCCTGATCACGGCGGCCCTGCGCCACCTGCGTGCCTCCGCTGTCGGCCTGACGCTGGTCGGCGGGCTCCCGGGCAGCGGGAAGTCCACGCTCTCGGGCGCGCTCGCCGATCGCCTGGGCGTCACACTGCTCAGCAGCGACCGCCTCCGCAAGGAACTGGCGGGCATCCCGGCGGAGCAGCCCGCAGCCGCCCGCTACAAGGAACTCCACGACGCGGCGCTGCGCGTCGGCGCCCTCGATGGGAAGTCAAAGGAACTCATCGCCCTGGCCATCGCGGTGAGCAAGGAGTGCGACGGATGCATCGCAGCCCACGCACATGCTGCCGTACTCCAGGGCGCGACCCCGCAGGAGGCAGCTGAAACCCTCGGCGTCACCTTCCTGATGAACGGCGGACCCGCCACCGTCTACGCAGCGCGAGCCTTCGCGGCATTCAATGAGTTCCACTCCGACCACACACAAAATCCCGACGCAGGGTGATGCACAGTCCCGCCTTGCGAATGAGTCGCCGACCAGGGCGGGACTCCGATTAGTGACCCGACTTCCTGCGTCGCGGCTTACTCGATATCGAGTACCTCGTGCATGGGACGGCGCGGCGTCTCGGGGCCCGACGGACCGTATCCCAGTCGCTGCACCATCTGTACGAATCCCATCGCCGACTGCGGGTCTCGCACGGCCCAGCGAAGCTCGGGCCTTTCGAGGGCGTGGGAGGTGAGTGAGGTGGACAGCCCATCCAGGGTGGCCTGGAGCAGGACACGCTCCATTGCCTGGCCCGCCTGCAGCCACGCCCTCGGCCGGTCATAGGCGGTGCCCAGAAGAGCCGGCTGAGGCGCGTTCTCGAACGTCGCCGCCTCGCGGCCGGCCACGGGACGCCTGCCCGCGAAGTCACGCACTGGCGCCTTGCCGTGGCGCTTGCGCGGCCCGAAGGCGTAGTCCGGGATCCCGTCCCTCACCGTGCCGGCGACATCGGCGCCGACACGGGTCCACCGCCTCAGCTCCTCAGAGGCGGTGGCGTCCATGTCGTCGCGGCCCTCCGCGTCGTGAACCAGGTCCAGCAGCAACTGCACATGCCATGCCGGCGCGTCTCTGTCCGCCACCGACCGGGGTCGTGGAAACGTACGCAGCGGCCCGAGGCGCTGGGCGCGGGGTCATGCCGACCGATCCCGCGTCCCCGGCTCTGCCCTCATCCCGTCTATTCATCGCCGCCCGGTGTGGGCCGGGGCCTGCGGCCTGCGACTGTGGTGACCACGTCGGCCTGGGACCGGCCGCATCAGGCGGGCCAGCTCCAGTCGGCGACGTCGGGGATGTCCTCGCCGTGGTCGCGGGTGTAGGCACGGGCTATGAGCCGCTGGTCAACCATCTGCTGGCGGACGCCGGCGGCCCGCTGGCCGAGCCCTGGCACCCGGTCGATGACGTCCATGACCAGGTGGTAGCGGTCCATGTCGTTGAGCATCACCATGTCGAAGGGCGTGGTGGTGGTGCCTTCCTCCTTGTAGCCCCGCACGTGAAGGTTGGCGTGGTTGGTGCGCCGGTAGGTCAGCCGGTGGATGAGCCACGGGTAGCCGTGGTAGGCGAATACGACCGGCCGGTCGACCGTGAACAGTGTGTCGAACTCTCGGTCCGTCAGCCCGTGGGGGTGCTCGCTCCGGGGTTGCAGGCGCATCAGGTCCACCACATTGACCAACCGCACCTTGAGTTCCGGGAGATGCCGGCGCAACATGTCGATTGCGGCCAGGGTCTCCAGAGTGGGGACGTCGCCGGCGCAGGCCAGCACCACATCGGGGTCCCCGTCGTCGCTGCTGGCCCAGTCCCACACGCCCACACCCCGGGCGCAGTGCAGGGCGGCGGCGGCGGCGTCGAGCCAGTCGAGGCTGGGCTGCTTGCCGGCAACGATCACGTTGACATAGCCGCGGCTGGCCAGACAGTGGTCGGCGACCGACAGCAGAGTGTTCGTGTCCGGCGGCAGGTAGACGCGGATGACGTCGGCCTTCTTGTTGACGACGTGGTCGATGAACCCGGGGTCCTGGTGGGAGAACCCGTTGTGGTCCTGGCGCCACACGTGAGAGGTGAGCAGGTAGTTGAGCGACGCGATCGGCGGACGCCAGCCGAGGTCCCGTGACACCTTCAGCCACTTGGCGTGCTGGTTGAACATCGAATCGATGATGTGGATGAACGCCTCGTAGCAGGAGAACAGGCCGTGCCGGCCGGTGAGCAGGTAGCCCTCCAACCAACCCTGGCAGAGGTGCTCGCTGAGCACCTCCACCACCCGCCCCCCGCGGGCCAGGTGCTCCTCGCCCGGCCACAACTTCGCGGTCCACGCCTTGTCGGTCGCCTCGAACACCGCGCCGAGGCGGTTCGACGCGGTCTCGTCCGGGCCGAACAGCCGGAAGTTGCGGGGCTCGGCGTTGGCCGCCATGACGTCGCGCAGCAGCTCGCCGAGACGCCGGGTGGGTTCGGTACGGGTCGCCCCGGGTGCGTGCACCTCGGCCGCGTAGCCGCGCCAGTCGGGCAGCTCGAGGGGGCGGAGCAGGCGGCCGCCGTTGGCATGGGGGTTGGCGCTCATGCGGCGGTCGCCGGCCGGGGCCAGCGCGTTGATCGCCGGGATCGGCCGGCCGTCGTCGTCAAACAGCTCGGTGGGCCGGTAGCTGCTGAGCCAGGCCTCGAGTCGGGCGAGGTGATCGGGGTTGGTTCGCACCTCTGCCAAGGGCACTTGGTGGGATCGCCATGTCCCCTCGACCCGCACGCCATCCACCTCGGCCGGGCCGGTCCAGCCCTTCGGTGAGCGCAGCACCAGCATCGGCCAGCGGGGCCGCTCGCTGGTAGCTCCCCGGCGGGCGGCGCCCTGGATCTCGTCGATGTGATCGAAGACCCGGTCGAGGGTTGCGGCCATGTGCTGGTGCATCGCAGCGGGTTCGTCGCCCTCGACGGTGTACACGGTGTGGCCGTAGCCTTCGAGCAGCTTGGTGAGTTCGTCCTCGGGGATGTGGGACAGGACCGTCGGGTTGGCGATCTTGTAGCCGTTGAGGTGCAGGATGGGCAGCACCGCGCCGTCATGGGCCGGGGCGAGGAACTTGTTGGCGTGCCAGCTGGCTGCCAGCGCCCCCGTCTCGGCCTCGCCGTCGCCGATCACGCACGCCACCACGAGGCCGGGGTTGTCGAACGCGGCGCCGTAGGCGTGGGAGAGGGAGTAGCCCAGTTCGCCGCCCTCGTTGATCGACCCCGGGGTCTCCGGCGCGGCATGGCTGGGGATGCCCCCGGGGAACGAGAACTGGCGGAACAGCCGCCCCATGCCACGGGCATCGCGGCTGACGCTGGGGTAGATCTCGCTGTAGGTGCCATCAAGCCACGCACTCGCCACCGCTGCCGGCCCGCCATGTCCGGGCCCGACCACGAAGATGATGTCGCGGTCGCGGGCGGTGATGATCCGGTTCAGGTGGGCGTACACGAAGTTGAGGCCCGGCGTAGTCCCCCAATGACCGAGCAGCCGTGCTTTGAGGTGTTCGGGCCGCAACGGCTCGCCCAGCAGCGGGTTGTCGAGCAGGTAGATCTGCCCGACCGACAAGTAGTTGGCCGCCCGCCACCACGCGTCGAGCCCGGCCAGGGCATCGACGGCGGCCGGCTCTGTTTGGGTTGTCATTCTCCGCGTCCTCCTCGCAACGTGGATCGCCGGCGGTCGTCGGTGAGATCGGCGGCGGTCACTGTTCATCCTCGGTCTGGGCGCGGCTCGCCGCTCGGCGCGGCTGTCAGAAGGACGAGCACGCGGGCGAACACGGGCGGCCCTCCTGTGCGTACGGTCATTGGGTCGATCCGCGTAGCCGGCGTAGTTGGCGCAGGTAGGGGTCGTGCGCGTGGCGCGGTAGGAGGCGGATACGGACGTCGAGTGCCATCACGCCGTCGGGCCGGGCCATCACTGGGTTGAGGTCGGCCTCGGCCAGCTGCGGCAGGTCGCAGGCCATGCGGGACAGTCGCAGCAGCAGCTTTTCGAGCCCTTCCACGTCGACCGCGCCGCCGCCTCGGTAGCCGAAGAGCAGTGGGGCGCAGCGCGGGGACGTGATGAGCGCGTGGACGTCGCGGTCGGTGAGCGGGGCGAGCCGGGCGGCGTGGTCGGCCAGGAGCTCGGTGGCGGTGCCGCCAAGGCCGAACAGCACCAGAGGGCCGAACACTTCGTCCTGCACGACGCCGGCGAACAGCTCCGTCCCGGGGCGCGCCATGGGCTGAACGAGCACTCCGGTCATCCGGTCGCCGAAGCGCGCCCGCAAGTCCAGGTAGGCCATGCGGACCTGGTCCTCGCCTTCCAGGTCGAGTCGCAGCGCGCCGTGGTCGCTCTTGTGTACGAGCCCGGGCCAGTAGGCCTTGAGGGCCACCCTTCCATCTGGTCCGGCCAGGTGCCGTGCGGCATATGCGACGGTGTTCTCGTCCTCGGCCCAGGCCCACGGCACCTGGGGGATGCGGTACCGGTCGAGCAGGGCGGCGCAGTCGCGCGGGTGGAGCCAGCCTCCGTCGGGGTGTTCGGCGAGGTACTCCTCGACCATCGCGGTGGCCCCAGGCGGGTTGATTCCCGACAGGCGAGGGATGCTGCCTGGTGGTTCAGCGCGCCAGCGGCCGTAGCGGGCGGCGTGTGCGAGGGCGCGTGCCGCCGACTGCGGCTCGGCGTAGGAGGGGACGGTGGCGCCGTCGGCCGTCTTGAGCAGACGTACGGGAGTGTCCTGGTCGAGGAGGACGGCGGCGACAGGCCGGGGGCGCCGGCCCAGTGCGCCGGTGAGGGCCAGCAGCGGGTCGTCGCCGGTTCCCGTGGCCAGCGCGGTGGGGACCAGCACCACCAGGACCGCATCGACGGCTCCGTGGGCGGCGAGCCGGTCCACGCAGGTTCGGAGCCGGTCGAATCACTGGCCCAACGTCGAGTCCGGCAGGCTTCAGCCCAGTGAACGGAGCGCCCTCTCCGGCGCGGTGCACACGGACGACGGTCTCAAAGAACCACCGGTCGGCCACTTCCTGCGCCGTGGAGCCGAGCGTTCGGGCCGTGCCCGCGAGGTTGAACGCCGCACGGACTTCGGACTCCCCCTCTTCGGGCACATAGGGCAGGACGTGATCGATGCCGCCACCTTCCAGAGCCAGGCGCGCGGCTGTGACCACAGGGCCGTCGAGAGAATCGCAGTGTGGTGGCATCGTTGGCCACCTCCTTTCGAGGCCTACCAGAAGCATTGCCCGCCGGGCCGGGGATCAGGGCTCCCGCCAGTCAATTTTGATGAGCAGATTCTTGGCCTCGCTTGCGACCTCGGCGTCGGCGACCACGTCGTAGCGTGCGGCCACGATCTGGCTGCGGGAAGCAAAATCGCGCCGGCCTCCGCCGAGCGCATGACCAACGAAGCCGAAGAGCGCCCCGAAGACGGCACCGTAGGCGAGCCCACTGAGCATCAGCACCAGGACGTGGTGCTGGCCTGCGGCGAACACCGACAACAGCAGGCCGATCAGCAGCCCGAACCAGGCCCCTGTGCCGGCCCCGGCCAGCGCGGCTCGGCCGCGGGTGAGCCGGCCGAGCACGGTCTCCACCATGCGCAGGTCCGACCCGATGATGGCGGTGCGTTCCACCGGAAATCTGCTGTCGGACAGGAAGTCGACCGCGCGCTGGGCACCGTCATACGTCGGATACGAGCCGACGACCGGGCGGTCGACCGCCGCTGTGGGTGGGTGCTGGGTCATCGAAGGACTCCCTTCGTCAGTCAGCAGCCTGTGCCGGTGGCGCATGCCGCGCAACGGCAGATACGGCGGACGGGCGCATGGTGAAGCGGAAGAGCAGGGCCGCTGCGAGGGTGAGCCCTGCAAGCCAGGCGAGGGCGGTCAGCGGGAGCCGGACTTCGAAGCGTCTGGTCACCGACCCGGACCTCTTGGCAGGCTGCGAGAGCGGCAGTTGCACGACAAGGCCCGGGGCGAGATGGCAGCAGACCTGATGACCAGTCCCGCGACGACGGTGCTGCCAGGTGCGACCGTTGCTGAGGCGGCCTGGCTCGCGGCGCTGTCGCGCCTGAAGCGGATCCCAGTCACGGACCACCGCGGACGCCTGGTCGGCGTTGTGCGCCGTAATGCGCTGCTTCAGGCCCTCATCCGGGACGACGCCGGAATTCGGCAGGAGATCGAGGGGAAGATCCGTGCCCACTGCTCCCCGGCCGACCGTGACACCGTCGAGGCGCAGGTGCACGACGGCGTGGTGGAGTTCAAGGGTCGAATGTCGCAGGCCGCGATGTCCAGGCTCGTAGCGGAGGTCGAGGACATCGACGACGTGGTCGAGGTGAACAACCACCTCACCGTAGTATGACGCGGGTCCATCACTCAAGGCCGGCCGCCGTGACCGATTCAGCCCCGTCGCTGCGCCACACGGGCATCGAGGCGGTCTCCGAACGGTCTGTGATCGTAGCGCCCCACGAAGCCTCGTTCGTCGTCATCGTGGGCCGACGGGCCCGAGGTGCTCCCGTCGGCACCCAGACGGGACCTGTCGCACGCGAACTATTGACGACTGGGCGTCCGCGGTCTCGCCGCCTACCGGGCGACCTGGCCGCCGTTCTTCGCTTGGCTGGCGCAGGGGCGGGAGTTTCAACATCGAGTCCCTCGCATCACGGCCGGCGCGGAGGCCGCCTCTAGCCCACGCCCTGCGGCGCTGCGCAGGGGTTTGCCGAACGGCCCACGCTGCGCCTGCGGCTCACGCTCGGACTGCGCGCGCTGAATCCAATCGTCGCCCACGAGGACCCATTCCTTCCCACGGGCCGACTGAACCGGCGTGCCCCTCAGGAATACTCGAGGGCGTGTGACGACGACGGAACGTGGCACTCGCCTTCCGCACTGCGTTCTTCTGGAAAGGGTGCGTTGCTTCTTGAGTGACCTTCGTCGTCGTGATCACGCTGCGGTGGTG
>CBFHCJ010000061.1:0-16773 GCA_965654005.1 uncultured Streptomyces sp.
TTTACCTGGGGTCAGCGGATCTTACGAAAGCGATCGCACCCTCTTGGGCAAGATCATTCATCAGCAGCAATCGCTACTACGTCCACCAGGCTCATGCCCGGCTCAATACTTCCATTGAAGCTGTAACTGTCGTCGCAGAAGAACATCTCAACATCCGTCGGCACGAGGCTCCTGAACCAGAGTGCAAACCTGGCCGCCAGTTCGAGAGGCGAGTCAAGGTAAATGCAAGTTCCGTCCATGTGAGAGTAGCCCTCAAGTTCCTGGCCACCCTCCGAAACAGTCCAAACGACGTCCCTTGACTCCTGCGATCCCTGCCGCTCTCGAATCACAGCGGAAGGCCAGTCTCGCTCCAATGCCGCGAGCAGGTCCGTCCGTCGAACGCCACGACTCTGATCTTCGAAGATGGCTAGATACGTCACTGACCTGCTCCTTTCCTACGGATCCACGACAACGGAGCCGGGGATGCCGTGCTGCTGCATGAGATCCGTGAAGTATGGTACGGCACCGGACTCATTGGTGATGACGCGAAGCCCCACGAGCGGATTTCCGGGGTCGTTGATCACCGCCGCATATCGTGAGAACTCATCATTCATCTTGGTGTCAATTTTCGCCTGGATGAAGTCAGGGACCTTTCCACCTGGCACGAAGGGGCTACGCCCAGCGTTGCCGACGTACTTCGCATCCAAGAGCTCAGAGGTATTGACGTCAAGGCCATCCGCCCAGACCTGCGTACCTCCGCCCGTGGCATGGTATTCCGTCGAACCAACCACTCGAACCTGATACGCCTGGTTCGCGCCGCTGCCCTTCGGTGCTCCCGTTTTCAGCGACAGGGCATATGAAGTAGGACACCCCGTATTAGTGTTGTGGACCAAGATCGGGACGCCGCCCGCCACGACATAGTACGTGTGGAGTTGCTGGACAGTGAGGTTCCAGCGGTTTGCGGCGCCGGGTGTGAGTTGGGTGGTGACGACGTGGGCGTGGCCGTTGGTGGCGGTGTTGAGGGCGTCGCCGTGGTGGAGTTTGCCGGCGGGGACCCAGGTGTGTGTGGTGTCGTCCCAGAACGGGTGGTTGGCGGTGGTGTGGAGGGTGGCGGTGTGGCCGTCTTTGGTGCGGATGGTGAGGTCGAGAAGGTCGTGGTCGTGGTTGACCCACACATGCTTGACGGTGCGGGCGCCTTGGTGCTTGCCGGTGTTGGGGTTGGCGGCTTCGAGCTTGTCGCCGGTCTTGATCTTGCCGATTGGCTTGGTCTTGCCGTTGTCCATCAGGACGGGGGTGTCCGGCGAGAAGCTGCAGCGTCCCTCGGAAGAGCCTCTCGTACCTGAGGCGCCCTTCGCCGGGGTGTCCGGCTTGGCCGCGGTGGCTTCGGCGTGTTCGGCGTGGGCCTGGGGGTCGACGTCCTTGGCCGAGGCGCCCTTGGCGGCTGAGGCATCATCAGTGGCCTTCTTGGCTGCCCCAGCCTCGGCAGCCAATTCGTCCGAGTACTCTTCGGTCGCCCTGGCTGCACCAGCCACCCCAATGATGATCCGGCCGCCGAGGAGCAAGCTCCCGCCCGCCTCGCCATCCGCGGCGCCGAGAAACAAACCGGCAACACAATCCACTACGCCGGAATCCAGGCACCCGCCAACCACGGCCGCTGCCACGGGGACGCTCACTTCAATGAGCAAAGCCTTGCCACCGCCCCAGCTTCCGCACCGGTTCGTGCCGAAGTCAGCCGGCTGGCAGGGGGTCTCGCCGAGAGTCGGCGTGGGGGTCTGCGTCGAGGCGGGCTCCGGGCCGAAGGAGGGCGTGGGGGTGGTGGACGGTGAGGGCGTGGCACTGGTCGCGCCGCTGGAGGTGTGGGTGGCGGGCCTGTGGTGGACGGGTTGACTCACCGGGGCGGTCCCGCCGCCGCAGGGATTGCCGGAGTACATGCACTCCTCCGCCTCCCCCATGATGGCCGGGTCGAATCCCGTGGGGTCGCTGAGGGTAGAGGGGTTGTCGGCGGCGTAGGTGTAGCCGCCCATCTGGTTGGGGTCGCCGGCTTCGAAGAGGGGGTCGGGGGTGAGGAAGCGGCCCAGGGCGGGGTCGTAGTTGCGGGCGCCGAGCAGGTCGAGGCCGGTGCTGGCGTCGGTGGGCCGGCCGAGGTAGCCGTGGTTTTCGTCGGCGGCGACCCAGGTGGTGGGCTTGGTGCCCCGGGGGTTGCCGTACGGGTCGTAGTAGCGGCGGGTGACTGCCAGGGTGCTGGCATCGATCGCGGTGGTGGCGGTGCCCTGGGCGTTGGCGATCTGGTAGCTGACGGTGCCGGTGCTGGAGCGGGTGATGGTGGTGCCGTCGGGGCCGGTGTAGTTGCGCAGGCCGGTCCAGGTCTTGGCGGAGACGTTCAGGGTGATCTGTTCGGTGCCGCCGAACAGGTACAGGATGCGGCTCTTGGCGGTGCCGTCGGTGCTGCTGGTCTGCTCGAGCAGGTTGCCGTCGGCGTCGTAGAGATAGCTGCTGGTGATGTTGCTGGTGCCCGAGGGGGTGGTGACGGTCGCGGTGCGGCCTTCGGGGTCGTAGGTGAAGCTCTGGGTCTGGCCGGCCGGAATCTTGGTGCCGGAGGCGACCGGGTTCCAGGTCTGGGCCTGGGTTCCGTTACAGGTGTAGATCTGCAACTGGGTGCCGGTCGTGGTGGAACTGGACGGGTCGTCCAGGCACTTGCCGGACTCGGGGTTGACCAGCGAGCCGTTGGCCGCGGCCTTCCACTGCTGGGCACCGGTGCCGTTGCAGGTGTACAGGTCGATCTTGGTGCCGTTGGCGGTGCCGCTGCTGGTGACGTCCAGGCACTTGCCGCCGATGCCACGGATGGTGCCGTCCGTGCCTACCGTCCAGTTCTGGGCGGCGGTGCCGTTGCAGGTGTAGATCTGGATCTTGTTGCCGTTGGTTGTGGACGAGGTGGCGTCGTCGACGCACAGCTTCTGGCCGGTGCTGGTGGTCAGCGGCGAGACGAGCGGGCCGGTGGTGGAGACCGTCCGGCTCATCGTGTTGCCCGCGTTCTTGTTCGGGGTGTAGCCGGTGTCCGTGTAGTTGGGGGTCCAGGTCGCGGTGCCGGCCGTCGGGTTGCTGGTGGTGGTGGTGCCGGCCTGGTCGGGCAGGGTGGCGGTGGCGGTTCCGTTGGTGCCGGTGTAGGCGGTGGTCTGGGTGGTGTCGTTGAGGGCGTTGCCGGTGGTGTCGTGGTCGACCATGCTCGTGCGGTCACCGAGCTGGTCGTAGGTGTAGGTCTGCCAGTACGGGGCGGGGCCGCCGACCGTGGTAGTGGTGACCGGCGCGGTGGTGGTGGTCTGTACGGAGGCGGTGTTGCAGCCGCCGACGGCTCCGACCGGGGCGCTGGTGGGATTGGTGATGCCTGCGGTGTCCGTCCAGGCGGCGGTCTGGCGCTGGAAGGAGTCGTAGGTGAAGCACTGCGTGTCGTGGGTGGTGTTGTCCTGCAGGTCGTCGACCGCGGTGAGCTCGTCGGACTGGTCGTAGCGGTAGTTGGCTACGTCCAAGGCGGTGGTGGACGTCTGCAGCATGCTGGAGGTCTGGGTGACCCGGCCGGTGGTGGCGTCGTACTGGGCGAAGGTCGCCAGCTCCTTGCCGGTCGGGCCGTAGTTGGCCTGCAGGACCCGGCCGTAGGGGTCGTGGACGGCGGTGTCGAGGTAGTCGGGCGTGTTGGCCGAGGTGATGAAGCCGCCGATGCCGTCCAGGTTGCCCTGCTGGGTGTAGCCGTAGTCGACGTCTTCGGCGGGCAGGTTGCCGTCGGCCTGGTAGCGGAGCGTGGACAGCAGCCCGACGGTCGGTGTGTAGAAGGCGGACTGGGTGTAGGTGACCGTGCCGCTGGTGGGTGCGGTGGACTGCCCGGCGGCGGCGAAACCGTCGGTGGCCGGGATGGTCACCGTGCTGCCGGTCGGCTGGTAGGCCGTGTTGTAGCCGGTGACCGCCTGGGTGTACGCCGATCCCGAGGTGCCGCCCACGTAGCGGGTGGACGAGGTCGGGTAGCCCTTGGCCAGGGTGTCGTACTGCCAGGAGGCGAGTTCCTTGGTGGGGTCGGGGGTCGCTGACCAGGCACCGTTGTACTCGGCGGTGCGGCGGTTGTCCCAGTCGTAGGTGTACGACAGGACCTGGCCGCGCGGGTCGGTGGCCTGCAGGAGATTGCCGACCACGTCGTACTTGTCGAACGTGGTGGTACCGGTGTTCGGGTCGCTCTGAGAAGTCGTCTGACCCAGCAGGTTGTAGCTGTAGGACCAGGTGTTGCCGGCGTTGTCCTTGATCGTGCCGACCTGGCCGGACGGCGTGTAGGTGTACTTGGTGGTGGCCTGGGCTGCGGGGACGGCGTTTACGGTGCCCTGCTGCCACAGCACGGTGCTGCCGTCGCTGCCGACGACGGCCACGGTGGAGTCGTTGCGGACCTGGAAGGTGGCGTTGGTGCTGGCGGTCAGGCCTGTGGTCCACTTCGACGTGCCGGCGGTGGTGTAGACGACCAGGTTGCCGTCGGTGCCGAACTTGGCGTAGGCACCGGGGTTTCCGCTGGTGCCGCTGGACCAGATCGTGTTGCCGGTGGCCAGCGCGGTCAGCACCAGGTTCCCGTCGCCCTGCATGGTCAGGCGCACGCTGTCGGAGGTCAGCGACGTGCCCGACGGGATGACGGCGCCGCCGTGCAGGGTGACCGTGCTGCCGGTGTTCTTGACCACGGAGCTGGTGGTCTGGCCGAGGGCATTGGTGTAGGTCGCGGTGGAGCGGCCGCCGACGGGGGCGGTGGTGTCGGTCTCGTCGGCGCCGGGGTAGCTGGTGGTGGTGTGCCACTGCTGGATCGCCTGATGCCACAGCGTGCCGGTGACCGGACGACCCTGGCCGTCGTACGCGGTCGTGGACTCCGACGGGATCTGGTTCTCGTTCGCGGCGTACAGCGTGGTCGAGGGGGTGTTGCTCGGCTCGGAGTACGGGGCGAACGAGACGGTCGGCCAACCGTGGGAATCGTAGAAGGTGTCGGAGACGACCCGGCCCGAATTGGTGTCGCCGTCTGCCGTGGACTGCGTCTGCCGCGGCTGCAGCATCCCGTCGTAGATGCTGATCGACGAGCTGTACGTGCCGTCGTCGCGCAGCGTCTTGGTCGTGACGGCGGAGGGGTCGCCGGGGGAGGTGATGGTGCCGCCGGGGGCGGCGACCGCGCCGGGGTTGATCGAGTAGGCGAACGTTTTGTCCGCGCTCTGGCCGGCGGACTTGTCCCGGCCGGGCAGCCAGACGGCGGTGCGGCGGCCGAGGGCGTCGTAGGTGATGTCGGTCTTGCGGTTGTTGGCGTCGACGTTCTCGGTGGGCAGGCCGCGCAGCAGGTCGAGGGTGGAGCTGACCTGCCAGTCCTGGGAGTTGGTGGTGGTGATGCCGGTCGGGTTGGTGTTGCCGCCCGCGGAACTCCAGACCGGGGTGAAGGCGGTGTGGGTGTTCTGCCCGGTGGCATCCAGCGCGTCGGTGATCCGCCCGGCGCCGTCGTACTTCATCGCCGAGCTGGTCTGCCAGTTCTCGGTGGTACCGCTGTAGCCGGTGGCGGTGCGCACGGCGCTGACCTGGCCGACGGCGGTGCTGCCGGTCTGGTCGAGCTGACCGAACGTTCCCAGGTTGGTGAGGCTGCCGTCACCGTCGTAATAGATCTTCTTGTCCGCCAGCAGTGTGGTGGAGCTGGCCGCGGTACCGCATGGGCCGCTGACGGATGTGACCTGGTCGGGGTAGGCGAGGGCCATTGTGTTGCTGGATGACGGCGCCGCGTAGGTCGTGGTGGCGCACTTCTCCTGGGCGGCCACGCTGACGTCGCTGTGCGCGTCGACGGTCGAGACCCGGCCCTGGTCGTCGTAGGTGGTGTCGGTCTGGGTGTGGCGCCATGTCCCGTCCGCGAGCAGCTCGTAGCCGTGCTGCTGGGCGGTCTTGATGCGGTAGGCGGAGAGGTCCGGCAGGGTGGACAGGGCGGGCTGGGTCTGGCCGGGGTTGTCGTCCTGGGTCCAGTCCGTCCATGGTGTCTGGGCCGTGTGGGCGGTGGTGGTGTAGGTGAACGGGCCGTTGACGGTCTCGGCGTCGATGGTGCCGCCGGCGGCGGTATAGGTGTCGGTCTCCAGGGCGGTGCCCGCGAGCTGGTTCGCGTCGGTGACGCTCTGCACCGTGGAGCCGTCGACCTTGGCGTCCACGCTGACCGAGCGGCGAGTGCCGTCGGCCTTGTAGTCGCCGTCCATGCCCTGCAGGTACGTGGTGGTCTGCTGGGTCACCGGCTCGGGAGCCTGGCCGGTCTGCACGGTGACGGTGCGGAAGCCGCGGAACTGGTCCCAGGTGCGGTACTGGTCGTCGGTCTGCGCCGAGTCGTCGCGGTGCCAGGCGGCCCCGACGTAGCTGTAGGTGGAGACCTGCGCCTCCGAGCCCGCCGGGATGTTCTGGGAATCCGGCTTGTACTGGGAGGCGATCGTCAGGTCGGATGCCGTGACGGTGTGCACGGTGGTCTTGTTGAACCAGTCCGCGATCGGCTTCGAGGCTCCTGGCACGGTCCAGTACACCGGGTAGCAGGAGTTGGTGTTGGAGTCCGCAGCCGAGATGGACAGCGTCTTGCCCGCGCACGGGTTGAGGTTGTAATCGACCGCGATGGACTCGCCGGTCTCGGTCTGGATCGAGGAGATCCTCGGCCGGTACAGCGGCGGCGCGGACGGGGAGGCGTCGTTGACACGGTTGTCGATCTCCGTGCCGGTGAAGGCGATCTTGTTCAGTGTGATGTCGCTGTTGCCGTTGCCGTACGTGTCCTTGCCGGTGTGCTGGATCGTCTGCAGCCACATCACGGCCTGCAGGGAACCCGCGTCCTGGGGGTCGACGGTCGTGCCGGTGACCGGGTCCACCGTGCCCCCGGCGTCCGAGTACACCTGGCCGAGCTGGTAGTTGTCGACAGCCAACAAGGCGTCGGTGGTGGAGTCCTTGACGTGGACCTTGGTGGTGATGCTGTCCAGGCGGGTGGTGGTCCAGAACGTCGGCGACTCTGTTATGCAGACATTGGTGGGCACGGAGGTCGACCCCGGCGGCAGGGTGGTGCTGTCCGTGGAGTCGCAGTGCAGGTCCCACGGCACGTCAGGCCAGTGCGGGGCGGTGTTGTCGTTGAGGTTACCCGCCGAGCAGTCGGTGAAGCTGGCCGTCGTCTGGCAGCGCTGCTGGGAGGTGAAGGTGACCTGGCCCGCGGGAGTGCGTCCGGCCTGCTCGTCGTTCAGCGTGTAGCCGTAGGAGATGGAGTCGAGCTTGCCGCCCCTGACGTATGACGTCAGGGTGCCGGAGTCACCGGAGGCCGCCTGGCCCCCACCGAGGTCGTAGTAGTTGGTCTCGGTCGTGTAGTCGTAGCGCTGCACGAACCCGCTCGGTGAGACGACGAAGTCCAGGTTCCAGCGCCAGCCCTCGTGCTTGTCGCACTGGGACGCCTTGCCCTTGGTCGAGTCGTAGCACGGGTCACCCGACTCCGGGTGCAGCACCGGCACGCCCCAGGCAGAGTCGGTCGAGGAGTCGGAGGGCGTACCGGACTGCATCCCGCCCGAGGTGCCGGGACCGGTCGGAGAGTGGTCGGCACCGAAGTAGGCGGCCGTGCCGTCGGTGGTCAGGACACGGAAGTAGACGCCGTCGTGCAGGCCGTTGGCGGCCCCGGACAGCTCCTGAACCAAGGTGCCGTCATCCCCCTGCAGCCGCCACTGCTTGATCTCACCCGGAACGCCGGCGTCGACACCGTCCGGCACCAGCTGCCCGGAGTGCGAGCCGAAGGAGATCGTGGCGTTGTCCCCGTCCCAGCACTCGTCCCCCGACCCCTTGAGGATCTTGTTGCCGCTGCTGTCCAGCAGACCACCACAGGGACGATACGACCGCTCCACGAAACCCGGCTGGTAGTCCCAGCCGTCACCGACCCAGGATGCCTGGGAGTTGCGGGCCGAGGTCTCCCCGTCCTCGGACTGCGAGTCGTAGGACAGCCCCACCGAGGGAGCGTTGCCGCCCACCGTGGAGGGCACGTCGATCGGGTAGGAGTACGTGAATGCCCCGGTGCCCGAAGTCTGCCAGTTCCCGGACGGGGTCAGGGACGTCGCCGCGTAGTTGCCCTGGGACCCGGAGCTGCCCGAGGAGACCTCGACGGACGTGGTGTCCGCGGACATCGCGGACATCGTCATCGGCGCGGCCGTGCGGCTGGAGGAGGATGGTGCGGCAGTGGCGGAGGAGGAGCCGAGGGTGAGGGTGGCGGTCAACTGGTCCGCGGCAGCCCGGTTGGTGAACGCGATTGGTGTCCGCGTCCGGCAGCGCATCAGCTGAGGAGTCGTCAAAGCACAAGAGGGGACCTTGAACAGCTGCAGCCGCGAGCCGAAGCCGCCGCCGTACGCCTTGGCCAGCGACGAGTAGTCGATGACCACGCGCACCTGGCCATGGCCCATCTTCGCGTCGGCGCGGGTGAAACCGAGCAGCATGCCGTCCGCACCGGCGCGCAGGGCTTGCGCGTGGGACGCAACCCTGACCTGGACCGATCCCGGCGTAGCCGCGGAAGGCGCCTTCGCCTTCGCCGTGCGTCCGGTGGCAGGCGCCGGGGCCACCCACACCGGCAGTTTGCCCGCCTTCGCGGGCTTGGTGATGGGAACAACACGGTTGCCGGGTATCGCAGTTGAGTGAATGCCGGATCGGCTGCTGGACGGGCTGGGCGTGACAGTCGCCCCGCCGGCAGAAGACGCGGGGGCAGTACGAGTGAGGGCCACCGTCGTGGTCCCCGCCTGCGGCCACACCGGCTTGGCGACGCGGTACCGACCCAGGGCCTTGTAGCCCTTCGGGTGGAGGGTGGTGGGCCGGTGGAGGGTATGGCTGCCGACCGCCGGGGTTTTGGGCAGGGGCTTCGGCCGCCACACGGTGCCCTTGAAGAGGTACGGTCCCACGACGACACCCTGGGCAACCGCCACCGGCACCAGGAGCGCCAGTACGGCGACCGCCGCTGTGGCAAGGGTCAGCGTCCGACCCCATATCCGGTACTGGACGCTCGCGAACCAACGCCGCTTACCCACCCGTAAACCCCCCACGTCCGGCGGCCTTTGACGGACCGCCGCATCCCCGACCACGCGAGCCGCGTGATCGACGGGAGGCTATTGATGGCAGGTACACATCTCAATACCCTGTGCCGACGCCGTGGTCAGAACGTGCGCCAACTGAGTGCCTGATGTGTCCCTTCCGTGAAGGGTCGAACATCACCACCGTGCGGCAAACCGGACACCACGCGCACCACCTGCCGCATCCCGGCCATCCGTGGATGTGGCGCAAATCACGAGCGCGCAGCGTTCGTCACCGGAGGGGGAGTCGTCCTGTGCTGTCCAGATACACCCGAAGACGCTGTGGACGCAGCCGTGGCCGCTGGAAGTTGACGCGCCGTCTGGCGCTCGCCCCGGCGCTCGCCAGCCTCATGCTCGCGGTACCTGCTGTTCCTGCCAGCGCCGACGACGCAACCCCGAGCGATCCGATGCTGGCCGCTCAGGCGCAGGCGGCGGCAAGCGGCCAGGACGTCCCCGTCGATGCCCTGACGACCGAGACCTCCACCGTTACCGCCAACCCCGACGGCACGTTCACCTCCACCACCGACGTCATGCCGGTGCGGGTCCTCAAGGACGGCGCCTGGACGCCCGTCGACGCCACGCTCGTCACGAACCCGGACGGCACCCTCTCACCCAAAGCCACCCCGAACGACGTCACCCTGTCCGGCGGAGGCAGCGGCCCCCTGGTCACCCTGGCCAACGAGGACGGCCACAGCATGGCCCTGACCATGCCCTTCACCCTGCCCGCCCCCACCGTGAGCGACGACACCGCACTGTACAAGTCAGTGCTCCCCGACGTGGACCTGTCCGTCTCCGTCACAAACCAGGGCGGGTTCAGCGACGTACTGATCGTCCATGACGCCACCGCGGCCGCCAACCCGGACATCAAGAAGCTCACCGAGGCCGCCTCAACCCAGGGCCTGACCCTGTCCGCCACGGGCTCCGGCGGTATGAACGCGACCACGTCCGACGGCACGGTCGCCTACACCAGTCCCCGCCCCCTGATGTGGGACTCCAGCACCGCCCCGGACGCGCCGACGGAATCCCCGAGCACGTCCGACAGTTCCGCGACCGCCGACGACACCACCGTCTCCTCCGCCGACGGCCCCGGCGTCGGCGCGAAGGTCGACACCGTGCCGATGGCGACCACTGCCAGCAGCCTCACGCTGACGCCCGACACCTCGGTGCTCAACGACTCCGGCACCACCTACCCGGTCTACATCGACCCGTACAGCAACCCGGTCTCCCCGGCCTCCGGCCACTACGACGAGCTCTACTCCAGCTCCACCTGCTCCAATAGTCCCCAGTTCGACAAACCCCAGACCAACGGCGAGGGCGTCGGCTACCAGCAGTGGGGCGGCATCTGCGGCAACGGCCTGGAACGCTCCTACTACGCCGTCTCCACCAGCGGCCTCGACCCGTCCATGGTGGTCGACGACGCCTACTTCACGGTGTCCTCGACCTACGCGGCCAGCTGGGACTGCTCCCAGAACCAGCCGATCACGCTGCACACCACCGCCTCCATCAACTCCAGCACCGACTGGAACAACCGGCCCGCCGTGTACGACAGCACGTACTCGCCCGTGTCGACCACGATCCCCAGCGGCGCCAATCCCGGCAGCAGCTGCAGCAACCACACCGCGACCTTCAACGTCACCAATCAGGCCCAGACGATGGCCGACACCAACAGCTCGAGCGGCGACTACTGGACCGTCGGCCTGTACGGCGACGAGAGCACTTCCTCAAGCAACGACAACTACCTGCGGGTGTCCAGCGTCCTCACGCTGACGGTGAATTTCGACATTCCCCCGAACGTCCCGACCAGCCTCCACACCACACCCGCCGTCACCGGAGCCGGCGGCGCCTGCGTCATGAGCGGCGACGGCTGGATCGGCGCCACCACCTACTCCGACGCGGGCAGCAACATCCAGCTCCACTCCACCGTCACCACCAGCATGTCCGGCGTCAACGTCCAGGCGCACTACAACGTCTGGGACCGCACCGTCCTCGACTCCAGCGGCAACCCCCTGACCAAGTCCACGCCCGACAGCACGTACCGGGCCAGCGGTTCCGACGCCGACATGCCCATCGGGTTCACGCTCAAGGACGGGCACGAATACGGCTGGGACGTCTACGCCCAGGACAACTCCAGCCAGCACCTGACCTCCGGAACGAGCGACCACTGCTGGTTCAAGACCGACTTCACCCCACCGGACACGCCTGGTATCGCGACCAACCCGTCCTTCCCGCCTGTCGGCACCGGGCCTGCCAACCCGATCGTGTACGCCGGAGCCCGCAAGACCACCAGCTTCACCGTGACAGCCACCGACGGCGCCCCGTCCGACACCAGCTGCACCCCCAACGCATGCCTGTCCAGCGGCGTCGACCACTTCCTGTGGCAGCTCGACAGCCAGCCCACCGCCACCACCGGCACCACGGCATCCGTCACCAGCACCGACGCCGGCGGCACCGCCACCGGCACCGTGACCATCCCGGTCACCAACTGGGGCGTCCACACCCTGTATGTCGCCGCCGTCGACGCGGCCGGGAACATCTCCCAGGCCCCCGCCAGTTACACCTTCACCGCCCCGTGGAACCCCGACGCAAAGATCGCCGCCGGCGACATCAGCGGCGACGGCGTCCCCGACCTGCTCGCCACCACCAAGACCGGCGACCTCGAACTGATTGCCGGCAACACCGACCCCGCCCAGAGCGCCGCCCCGGCGCAGACCGGTCAGGTCACGGGCACGCCTCCCGCCGTCAACGGCCCCATGATCGTCTCCACGCCCGCCGACTCCCCCGACGGCACCAGCTGGAACAACTACCTGATCGCCCACCGCGGCAACCTGCACGGAACCGCTGTCGACGACCTGTTCGCCTACAACCGCAACACAGCGCAGCTGTACGTCGTCCCGAACGATCTCGACCCCACGGACGACAGCGCCAACCCCCTCGTCCCCTGGTCCAACTTCCCCGGCTACATCGGCAAGCGCTCCGGCGACCACGTGACCAAGGACCCCTGCCAGCCGACCGTTCCTGACAGCCGCTGCGCGGGCGCCGGCTACGACCCGACCACGCCCTGGGACATCACCCAGCTCATCGCACCCGGCAACGTCTACGGAAACGAGCAGGGCTACCCCGCCGTCATCACCGTCGAGAACGGCAAGCTCTGGATCTACCAGTCCGACGACGGCAAAAAACTCGCCAACCCCATCCTGCTCGGCGACGGCGACTGGTCCGGACTCACCCTGATCGCGCCCGGCACCGTCGGCGGAACCTTCAGTAAAGACTCAAACGGCAACGGCACCGTCACCGGCGGCACATACACCCTGTGGGCCCGCGACGACGCTTCCGGCACCGTCTACACCTTCCCCATCAGCGTCGACCAGACCACCGGCCTGCCCCAGCTCCTGCACGCCCCCGTCCGCACCGCCCTGACCTCCGCCCTCACCACGTCGACCGGCGGGTCACTGTGCCTTGACGACGACCATTCCAGCACCGACAACGACAACCCGATCCAGATCTGGGGCTGCAACGGAACCGCCGCCCAGAAGTGGGCGCTGCTCAGCGACGGCTCCCTGCGCGTGCTCGGCAAGTGCCTCGACGTTCCCGGAGGCGCCACAACCGACGGAACGCTTCTGCAGCTGTACACCTGCAACGGCACCGGCGCCCAGAAATGGACCCCCGGCCCCAACGGCAGCCTGCAGAACCCCCAGTCCGGCAAATGCCTGGACGATCCACACTCCAGCACCACCAACGGCACCCAGGTGCAGATCTACACCTGCAACGGCACCGCAGCCCAGAACTGGACCAGCAGCACGCCCGCCAACTGGAGTACCAGCCCCGGCACCGCACTCTCCGCCGTCCTGGCAGCAAACGGCTACCCGACCGTAGCCTCACCAGGCGACGTCAACAGCAGCAGCGGTGGTGCAGACGGCAACCCCGACCTCTACGCCACCGACACCAACGGGCAGTTGACCGAATACCCCGGGAACGCGACCACCGGCACCACGGCCGCCTTCGGCGGCCCCGTCTCACTCGGCACCGCCACCAACACCGCCACCCACTCGTGGACCCTCGGCGAAGGCACCGGTACAACAGCGGCCGACTGCGCGAGCGCCACGACTTCCGACTGCGGCAGTGGACTCACCGCATCGCTGACCGGCGCATACAACTGGGCCAACGACAGCACACGAGGCAACGTCCTCAACCTCACCGGCACCACCGGCTACGCCGCCACAAGCGGCCCAGCCGTCGACACCTCGACGAGCTTCACCGTCTCCGCCTGGGTCAAGCTCAACTCCCTGACCAGCAATTGCACCTTCGTCTCCCAGTCCGACAGCGCAGGCAACGCCGACGGTTTCCAGCTCTACTACTCCTCCGGCAAGCAAGCCTGGGCCTTCGGCCGCCACGACGACGACACCACCGGCCCGTCCTTCACGGCCACCTACGGCGGCACGCCGACGGTCGGCACATGGACCCACCTGGTCGGCGTCTACGACGGCACCACCAACCAGCTCACGCTCTACGTCAACGGCCGCCAGGCCGACACCAAGGCCTTCGGCGGAACCTCTTGGAACGCCACAGGCGCTCTCCAGATCGGCCGCCGCCTCTATGAGGGCAGCTACGGCGAATACGCCAACGGTGAGATCAGCGACATCCACATCTACAACACCGCTCTGCCCCCCGCCGACGCCGCCGCAACCGGCGACAACCCGGCAGTCACCCAACTCGACTGACCAATAACGAAAGTTCCCCAACGGGCGCTTGGCTGGGCAATCCAGCCAAGCGCCTGCCCTCTTCGGCCCCCACGCACAACGCCCCCGACCACCTCAGCCGCATGTGCCCTTGCTGACGAGTCCATGGCGGCCGACGGCCCGAGGGTGGCAGACATCCCGGGCGGCGGGCGCGGACGTGCAGGCCGCGTCGCGTTCAGAGCGATACGGTCCCCATCACGACCAGCAATCCACCGCCGGCCCGCACCAGCTCGTTTGGGTCCCTTATTCCCCCTCGGGGACCAACCGCAAAGAGATCGAGTTGATGCAGTACCGCTGGTCCGTCGGCGTCGGGTAGCCCTCACCCTCGAACACGTGTCCAAGGTGGGAGCCGCACCTGGCGCACCGCACCTCCGTCCGCACCATCCCGTGGGAACGGTCCTCCAGAATTTCCACCGCGTCGCTGTTCTTCGGGTCGTAGAAGGACGGCCAGCCGCAGTGGGACTCGAACTTCGTGTCCGAGGTGAAGAGTTCGGCGCCGCAGGCGCGGCAGGAGTAGACGCCCTTCGTCTTGGTGTCGGTGTACTCACCGGTGAAGGCGGGCTCCGTGCCGGCCTGGCGCAGGACCGTGTACTCCGACGGGGTCAGCTCCGCGCGCCACTGCTCGTCCGGCTTCTCGACGTCGTACGCCATGAGTGTCAGCCCCTTACTTCGACAGACGGTCCAGGATTCGCGGGCCCAGGTCCGTGACGTCACCCGCGCCCATGGTGAGAACAAGATCACCCGGCTTCGCCATTCCCGCCACGACCGCGGGGGACTCCGCCTTGTCGTGCACGGCCTGCACGTCCGCGCCCGCCGCCCGGGCCGCCTCGATGATCAGCTCGCTGGTCACGCCCGGGATCGGGTCCTCGCGGGCCGGGTAGATGTCCAGGACCACGGAGGCGTCGGCGAGGGCCAGGGCCTGGCCCATCTCCTTGCCCAGCTCCTGGGTGCGGGAGAAGAGGTGGGGCTGGAACAGCACGAGGATGCGGGAGTCACCGGCCGCCGCGCGCATCGCCTCCAGGTCCGCGGTCATCTCCGTGGGGTGGTGCGCGTACGAGTCGATGACCTGCACGCCGGACTCCTCGCCCTTCAGCTGGAGGCGCCGCTTCACACCCGTGTACGCCGCCAGGGCCGGGGCCAGCTCCGCCGCCGGGACGCCCATCGCCACGCCCGCGGCCAGCGCGGCCACCGCGTTGTGCGCGTAGTGGCGGCCCGGGACGGAGACGGTGAAGGTCAGCTGCGAGCCGTCCAGGACCACCGTCACCTCGCTCTTCAGTCCGTTCGGGACCACGGAGAGGATGCGTACGTCGGCGGACTCCGACTCGCCGTACGTCACCGTCCTCACCGAACCGGCCAGCCGCCGCGTCAGCTCGCGCGCGCCCTCCTGATCCGCGGCGACCACCAGCGTGCCGCCGGGCACGATCCGGCCCGCGAACGTCTGGAAGGACTCGTAGATCTCCTCCATGGACGCGTAGTTCGCGTGGTGGTCCAGTTCGACGTTGAGGACGATCGCGACCTCGGGCGCGTACTTGTGGAAGCTGCGGTCCGATTCATCCGCCTCGGCGACGAAGATGTCGCCCTCGCCGTGCAGGGCGTTGGAGCCGGGCGCGTCGAGGTCGCCGCCGATCGCGTACGACGGGTTCAGGCCCAGCTCGGTCAGGGACACCGCCAGCATCGACGTCGTGGTCGTCTTGCCGTGTGTACCGGCGACCGCGATCGGGCGCAGCCCGTCCATCAAGCGGGCGAGGGCGTCCGAACGGTGGACCACGGGGATGTCCAGCTCCGCCGCGCGCGCCAGCTCCGGGTTGTCCGCGCGGATCGCGGAGGAGACGACCACGCAGGTGGCGTCGTCGGCGAGGTGCTCGGCCGCGTGGCCGATGTGCACCGTGGCACCCAGGGCGCGCAGGGCCTCGGCGGTCGGCGAGTCCTTCGCGTCGCTGCCCGCCACCATGGCCCCGCGCTGCGTGAGGATCTTCGCGATACCCGACATTCCGGCGCCGCCGATGCCGATGAAGTGCGGTCGGTCCATGGCGGTGGGGAGGCCGGGTGCCATGCGTGTCTCCTGGGTGCTGGTGCGGCGGGCGTTCAGCCTCACACCCTAATGCTCCATCCAATGCTCCATTGCCTGCGCGATGGAGTTCCGGGGACCCTCACGCCTTGCTGTGCGAGAACAGCTTCAGCACCGGCACGCCCACCTTGTGCCGGGCCCTGGACGCCCAGTCGCGGTGGAAGAACTCCTCCACGTAGTGGGGGTCGGTCAGCACGATCACCTCGTCCGCGTCGACCTCGCCGACCAGCGCCTTGAGCGCGTCCAGCGGATGGTCCTCGATGAGGCGGCCCAGCGCCTCGCTGCCCGACGCGTGCAGTGCGGCCAGGGACACGTCCAGCGCTTGCTGTCCGAGAGCCGCGGCGTCCTTGCCCTCCGGGGTCTCCCGTTCGTGCGCCGCCTCGTCCAGCTCGCCGAGGGCGATGTCGTCGATGGCCCGCAGCAGGCGGTCCGCCTGGTCGCCGCGCGGCTGCAGCAGGACGTGGAAGGAGACCGGCTCGTCACCGTGCAAGGTGGTGACGAACTCCACGTCGGCGGACGTGAGGGCCTTCTCGATCATCAGTACGCTTGTGAACACGACAGGCGCCCTTCTGCTTCGAGCCCTTCCGAGCCCTTCGTGGACCCCGGGAGGACTCTTTCTCGTCCGTGGGCCGTCGAGGCCCCTGCGGAAACCATCCTGCCCTCTGAACGCTCAGGTTCTGCGAGATTCAGTGTGCCCCTCAGGAACTGATGCGCCCATTGGGGGCTGATGCACCCATCAGGGACTCATACGCCCATCGGGGACTGATGCGCCCATCGGGGACTGAGCGGAATGAATAGTTCTGAAACGCCCCTCACGTCCGGCGGTACCGGCCGAACAGGAACCCCTCCTCCTCCAGCAGCGACACGAGGGCGAACCGCCTCGGCACCGTGACCG